>NZ_JZIR02000049.1:0-19516 GCF_000961955.2 Hymenobacter sp. AT01-02 | reverse complement strand
CCAGCCCGGAAGACTCCTAAGACCAAGAAGCAGCCCCCGCTCCGGCTCCCCGACACCTGCCCCCCGCGCCCGCCCCAGCAGCTCAGGCTCCGGCCGCTGCACCGGCTGCCCCCGCCGGCAACGGCAAGAAGGCGACTATCATCCGCATGCCCAAAATGAGCGATACGATGACGGAAGGCACTATTGCCTCCTGGCTCAAGAAGGTAGGCGACAAAGTAAAGTCTGGCGACATCCTGGCGGAAGTGGAAACCGATAAGGCGACTATGGAGCTAGATAACTACGAGGACGGCACCCTGCTGTACGTCGGCCCGAAAGAGGGAGAAGCTATTCCAGTAGACGGTGTTTTGGCCATCATTGGTGAAGAAGGAGCCGACGTGCAGGCCCTGCTCGGTGGCCAGTCGGGTGGCAGTGCCACTCCCGCTCCGGCCGCTGCTGAAGCTGCCCCCGCCGCTGCTACTACCTCAGCCCCCGCGCCGGCCGAAGCTGCCCCGGCTCAGAACGGTGGCCGCATCTTTGCCTCGCCACTCGCTAAGAGCATTGCCAAAGACAAAGGCATTGACCTGAGCACGGTGAAAGGCTCCGGCGAAAACGGCCGCATTGTTTCCCGCGACTTGGAAAGCGCCCAGCCTTCGGCCGCTCCTGCTGCCCAACCCGCCGCTTCTCAGTCTGTCCAGGCTACCAATACCCAGTCGGAATACATTCAGGCTGCCCTGCCCGAGCAGCCGCAAGCTGTGGCTCCGGCTCCGGCCCCAGTTGCCGCGCCTGCTCCGGTGGCCGCCGAAGGTACCTATACAGATACCCCCGTATCGCAGATGCGCAAGGTTATCGCGCGTCGTTTGTCGGAGAGCCTGTTCACGGCCCCGCATTTCTATCTGACGATGGAAATCCTGATGGACCGCGCTATGGAAGTGCGCACGCAACTCAACGCGCTGTCGCCGGTGAAGCTGTCGTTCAACGACATGGTCATCAAGGCATCGGCAGTGGCCCTGAAGCAGCACCCAACCATCAACTCTTCCTGGCTTGGCGACAAAATTCGTCAGAACAAGGTGGTAAACATTGGGGTGGCCGTGGCCGTGGACGAAGGACTGCTAGTGCCCGTAGTGCGCAACGCCGATGGCAAAGGTCTTTCGACTATTGCTAACGAGGTAAAAGAGCTGGCCGGCAAAGCCAAGAGCAAGAAGCTCCAGCCAAGTGAGTGGGAAGGTAGCACCTTCACTATCTCCAACCTGGGGATGTTCGGCATCGAAGAATTCACGGCCATCATCAACCCCCCAGATGCTTGCATCTTGGCAGTAGGTGGTATTAAGCAGACAGCTGTAGTGAAAGACGGTCAACTGGCCATTGGCAACGTGATGAAAGTCACTCTCTCGTGCGACCACCGCGTGGTGGATGGTGCCTCTGGTGCCGCCTTCCTCCAGACGCTGAAAAGCCTGCTGGAAGACCCCATGCGCATGCTCATCTGAGCAGCGCCCATAAAGATTTAGTACCGGAGAAGCCGGCCCATTTGGGCCGGCTTTTTTGTTGTAGCCTAGTAGCATCCGCTGGAAAGCAAGGGTAGCGCGGGAGCACAGCGCCTTTACGAAACCCCCGACCCAGTGGCTGCAATAGCAGAGTGGGTAGGCCTCCTTTCTGCTCAGGCCAGGGTAGGAAGATTCTGCAACCTACTGTTCCGATAGCAAGATTCTATTTGAAATGCTCTATACTTACCGATGGTGGGAGCTACGCCGGCGGCACCCGATTGTAAAGCGTTCAATCGAGTAAGAAGTATGAAGCAAAATATACTGGCAATAACCTTGTGTGTAGCTAGTGTTAGTGCCTTTGCACAAGAACAGGCACTGACGGGGAAGATTGTGGATGGTGCGGGCAAGCCAGTTATTGGGGCTACGGTAGTGGAGAAGGGCACCAACAACGGTACTGCTACCGGCAACGACGGCCGCTTTACGCTACGGACCCGAACGACGAGTGCCCGCTTGGTGGTCAGCTCCATCGGCTACGCTACCCAAGAGGTAACAGCAACTGGAAGCGAAGTAAGCGTGACGCTGGCCGACGCTTCTACGGGCTTGGGCGAGGTACAGATTGTGGGCTCGCGCAGCCAGAACCGCTCCACCACCGATTCTCCCTCGCCGGTGGATGTGATTGACATTCGGGAGGTTACGGCCAAAACCGGGCAGCTTGATGTAAACCAGCTGCTGCAATTCGTGGCGCCATCGTTCAACTCCAACCGCCAAACCGGCTCCGATGGGGCCGACCACGTGGACCCCGCCTCCCTGCGCGGCCTCGGGCCCGACCAAACCCTAGTGCTCGTGAATGGAAAGCGCCAGCATCAGTCGGCGCTGGTGAACTTATTTGGGTCGCGGGGGCGCGGCAACACCGGTACCGACCTGAACGTCATTCCGGCGGCCAGCATTGAGCGCATTGAGATTCTGCGCGATGGTGCAGCGGCTCAGTACGGTTCCGACGCCATTGCGGGCGTTATCAATATTGTGCTCAAGAAGACGGTTGATGAGTTGACCGTAAGCACCAACTACGGGGCCTACGACGCAAAATACCGCTTCGATGACCAGAAATTTGACGGCGGCAATTTCAACGCCAACGTTAACTACGGCATCGGGGTAGGCAAGCAAGGCGGCTTCGTAAATGCCACCCTCGACTACAATCAGCGCCAGCACACGCAACGTGCCAACGTACCTTCTCCCGATGGAATAGCCCGCCGGGAATACGGCGACCCGCAAGTGAAAAACGCGGCGGCCTACCTTAATGCCAGCTTCCCGGTAAGTCAAAATGCCCAGGTGTACGCCTTTGGCGGGCTAAATAAGCGCCGAGGCGACTCCTACGCCTGGACGCGCTTTGCCGATGATGACCGCAACGTGCCGGCCATCTACCCCAACGGGTTTGACCCTATCATCACCAGTGACATCTGGGACGGTTCTGCGGTAGTAGGGCTACGGACCAAGCTAGGCGCCTGGGAACTAGACCTGAGCAACAACTTTGGGTCTAACCGCTTTGAATACGGCGTGGAGAATACCCTGAATGCTTCCTTGGGTGCCAGCTCACCTACCTCCTTTAAAGCGGGTGGCTTTCAATTGCAGCAAGATGTGATAGGGCTGAGTGCAACGCGCAATTATAAAACAGTACTACAAGGCTTCAACGTAGCCGTAGGAGCCGAGTTCAGGCAGGAGTGGTATTCCCTATTTGCCGGTGAAGAAGCTTCCTACCGCAACTATGACCCCGCCGGAACACCCGATTCGCTTCGGGAAGCAGCCGGCTCTCAGGGTTTCCCAGGCTACCAACCTACCGACGCTATCAAGGCCAACCGCAATAATTTGGGTGCGTATGTTGATGCCGAATTAAATGTAACCCAGCGCTGGTTAGTAGCTGCTGCACTTCGCTACGAGCACTATAGCGACTTTGGGAGCACGCTCAATTACAAAGTTTCTACCCGCTACAACCTAACCGAGTTCCTGACCCTGCGCGGTACGTATAGCACTGGGTTCCGAGCCCCTTCGTTAGCGCAGGTCAACTTCAACTCCACATTCACTAACTTCATCCAGGGCCAACCCGTGGAAGTGCTGCTGGCCCGCAACAACAGCGCCGTTACGCGGAAACTGGGGATTCCAAGCCTCAAGCAGGAAACGTCAAACAGCGCCAATATTGGGTTGACCAGCCGGATTGGTTCCTCGCTGAGCTTGACGCTGGACGGATACTACATTAAAATTGACGATCGGGTAGTGCTAACCAGTCAGTTCTCGGCCGACGACCCCGTCATTGGGGCCGATTTGCAGGCCCTGAATGTGGGCCAGGCGCAGTTCTTTGCCAACGCGGCTTCTACCAAGTCGTTGGGGTTGGATGTGGTGCTGAGCCATACGCTGGGGCTGAATACCGGCCGTTTGAACTCCACATTAGCCGCTAACTTCAACCGCCTGCGTATCGACCGGGTGCAGACTTCTGGCCGACTGGCCGGGCGGGAAGATGACTTTTTTGGTCCCCGGGAGCAGGCCTTCGTAAAGGCCTCGGCGCCACCATCCAAAATCAACCTCACGTTCGACTACCAGATGGGCCGCTTCGGAGCCTTGCTACGGTTCGTGCGGTTTGCGGAGGTGAAACTCATCGACTACGATGGCATGGAGCAGGTATATGATTCCCGCACTACTACTGATCTGTCGTTGAGCTATGCTCTCACCAGTCATTTGCAGCTTTCGGTAGGCAGTTCCAACTTGTTCAACAAGTACCCCTCCTTCTTCAACCCACAGGTTACGGAAACGGGCGGCGCTTGGGACCCCGTACAAATGGGCTCGAACGGCCGATTTTACTTTGCTAAATTGCAGGCCCGTTTCTAAGCATCATTTTGTGTTAGAAAAAGGAAATCAGCTGCCGGTGGTCTATCCGGCAGCTGATTTCCTTTTTCTCCGAGGGGGAGAGCCCCGCCCGTGGGCGCTCCGTTAGCACGATGGTTCTTAGGTGCCCAGGCGTACGCACGCCAACGAGCGGGGGAGACGCAAAATGTTGTGGCTCTATAGATTCACGAAACAGTTGTACCCGAATGAGAATTCGCTCCACTACCGTGCTAGGCATCCGCCACAACGGTGAAATTGCTCTTGGCGCCGACGGCCAAGCGACCATGGATAAGCACGTAGCCAAAAGCAACGTGCGCAAGGTTCGTAAGCTACACGACGGCAAAGTAGTGACCGGCTTTGCTGGCTCCACTGCCGACGCATTCATGTTGCTCGACAAATTTGAAGAAAAGCTAAGCGGCTACAACGGTCAGCTGCGCCGCGCGGCCATTGAACTGGCTAAGGAATGGCGCAAAGACCAATACCTGCGCAAGCTGGAAGCCATGATGGTGGTGGCCGACAAAGACGAGCTACTCATCATTGCCGGCACCGGCGACGTGCTGGAGCCCGATTCTGACGTAGCCGCCATCGGCTCGGGCGCCATGTACGCCCAAGCTGCCGCGCTGGCCCTGAAGAAGCACGCGCCCCACCTTACCGCCCGCCAAATGGTAGAAGATGCCCTGCACATTGCCGCCGACATCTGCATCTACACCAACCACAACCTGATGATTGAGCAGCCTAGCTAGGCCACTCCCGCGCGTCATGACTGAAGACCTGATCTACTACAACTCGCGCAAGCGGCATGCGCTGCTCACCCTAGGGGCGCTTGCTTTTGTAGCCATGGGGGTATTCATGATTGTGAGTAAGGGCTACTGGGGCCAGGGGCTAGTAACCATTCTATTCTTTGGCACCGGCGCTGCCGTTGGGGCCTGGCAGTTTTTTGATACCCGGCCTCGCCTTCAAATTACTGACGAAGGTATTCTGGACCGCACGTTAGGTGTAGGCCTCATCCCGTGGACTGACATCACTGATGCCTACGTACGGTCTATCAACCACGAGTACTTCATCTGCCTACAGGTGCTAGATGAACAGGCCTACCTGAACCGTCTGCCACCTTTGAAGCGCAAGCTGCTAGCGCCAACGCGGCATTGGGGTTTACGCCGTTGTCCATTAACCTGAGCGGCGTTGACTTGAACCCAGAGCAGCTACTGGAGTACATCCTGAAGCAAAGCGCTGCTGCTCAGCTTTCATCCTAGGCCTGTTTTTGTGAGCAACCCAGCCACAATAGCACGCTATTCAGAATCTACGATATAGGGCAACCTTATTGAACGATTCCGAGCTAATATTTGATTGTAAACCGCACACCCATAAGTACAGAACACACGACTCAATGAACGTAACGAACTTCCTCAAGCACCACTACCGCCACTTCAACGCTGCTGCTCTGATTGATGCCGCCGAAGGCTACAACAAGCACCTGGCTGAAGGTGGTAAGATGATGATTACCCTGGCTGGTGCCATGAGCACCGCCGAAATGGGCATCCAGCTGGCCGAGCTCATCCGTCAGGACAAGGTGCAAATCATCAGCTGCACCGGTGCCAACCTGGAAGAGGATATCTTCAACCTGGTAGCCCACGACTTCTACGAGCGGGTACCGCACTACCGCGACCTGACAGCTGCCGATGAGCAAGCCCTGCTGGAGCGCCATATGAACCGCGTAACCGATACCTGCATTCCGGAAGAGGAGGCTATGCGCCGCCTGGAGCACTCGGTACTGAAGTTCTGGGAGCAAGCCGACAAAGCTGGTGAGCGGTATTTCCCTCACGAGTTCTTCTATCAGATCCTGAAGTCGGGCGAGCTAGAGCAGTACTACCAGATTGACCCCAAGGACTCTTGGATGCTGGCTGCCGCTGAGAAAAACCTGCCGATCATCTGCCCCGGTTGGGAAGACTCTACGCTGGGCAACATCTTCGCGGGCCACGTTATCAGCGGTGACATCAAGAACGTACACACCGTGCGTACCGGCATCGAGTACATGATTTACCTGGCTGACTGGTACACCAACCAGGCTACCGAGGAAAGCAAAGTAGGTTTCTTCCAGATTGGTGGCGGCATTGCCGGCGACTTCCCCATCTGCGTGGTGCCTATGCTGCACCAGGACTTGCAGCGCACCTCGGTGCCGCTGTGGGGCTACTTCTGCCAGATCTCGGACTCAACCACCTCGTATGGCTCGTACTCCGGTGCCGTGCCCAACGAGAAAATTACCTGGGGCAAGCTAGGCCAGGATACGCCCAAGTACATCATCGAGTCGGACGCTACCATCGTTGCGCCGCTGGTGTTTGCCATGGTGCTAGGCCAGTAATTGCTGCCTGAAGCAATAAGTAAAAAGCCCGCCGCTGATTTCAGCGGCGGGCTTTTTTAATTTGACTGGTAAGTCTGCCTGGTAACCAAGCTTACTAACTAATCTTAGGAACAATCAGTAGCCCTAATGCGAAAGTCTCCGGCTGATTGTCCAGAGTTTGTGGATTTATACTCCACAAACCAGCCATTTCCATTACGTCGTCTTCATCACCTAGAAAGAACGAATCAGCAAGTTGCTCCAAGTCATCGGGACTGTCCTCTATAAATGACTGCTTCCCCTTCGCAATGATTTGTTCTTCAATTTCTGTCCGTTGCCCTTGGTCTAGCTCAATGGCTTCACCGGTACTGAAAAGTCTGATGGCCTCTTCATTAACGAAACGTCCCCAAGCACCATAATTAGCCACCCGATGGTTACCATAGAACTGTACTTCAGCAAACTGGGCGCTTAGCTTTTGTAAGAAAGTCAAAGTCTTCTCATCTGAAAGCCCGCTCAAAATAGGGTTGATGACAAAAGTCCAGTCATCAACAGGAGGCGTGATGAAAGTTGCGTTCCATCGGTACACTTTGTCTAAGCCACCATACCAATTAGCCGAAAAAACAGTGCCTTGGTCAACATTTACGGCGTGCAAAAGCTCAAATGGGTCGGCATCTCTGACGGCTAGCCATGTCAACTTATATCCAAAGGGCTCCGGCTTAGCAGGAAAACGCTCAGATTGTGTGGCCTGCATTGCGAAAGCTAGGTAAGAGAACAGCATGAAACCACGAATATATGCGGCCACGTTTGCGGTGTTGTTTTACTGGCATAAGGTAACGCCATCCGGTCGCTGATTTAGTAGGACAAAATCAGAGGTATACCTACGGGCCTATCTTTACGGCACCATCACCTTGCCTCCCTACCATGCCTCTAGACCCCGCTAGCTTCCTGCAGCACGCCGCCCCAGACGAAAAAACGACCGTTTACACGAAAGCGGCTGACGGCACCATTCAGGAGCATCCGGCGCTGCTCATTGCCCAAACAAAAACGCAAAAGCTGTTTATCACGCTGGAAAAGCGCCGCCGCTACGTGGCGCATACCCAGGTGCCGGACTCCAACGATATAGAAATTGACTTTCTGCAGGACTACGAGGAAATTGAGGCGCTAATGGAAGACGCCGGCCTCGACGGCATCCACGACGGAGAGCAAGGCATTCTGTACCACAACCTGCTTTTCCTGCTCATGAACCCGTAGTCAGTTGCCAGTGCAACAGTGTCCGGTAACTGACAACCGGCAACTCACAACTCAACGACCTGTATAGTCGGCCAGCAGGCCCTCATAGATCCAGTTGGCAAGGGCCTGGCGGTTATCGGCCACCACAAAGCGGCGCTGGTCCTTGCTGTTGCGGATGTTGCCCAGCTCCATGAATACGGCCGGGGCGTGGCTGGTGCGCACCTCGTAGAGGCTGCTGCGCACCGACACATTGCCGGAATAGGGGCGGGTAGGCTGGGCGCGCTTGTAGCGGGCCGTAAACACCTTATGGATGTTCTTGGCCAGGCGCAAGCCGGCCTGGCTGTTCTGGTGGTGGTAAAAGAACACGTCAATGTTCTGACCGGCGCTGCGGCTGTCTACGTGCAGGCTCAGTAAGCGCTGGTAGGCACCTTTGTGGCGGGCATAGAGCTTGTTTACCTGCGTAATGCGCTGGCGCAGGCGGCCGAGCTGACTGAGCGGAATGCGCTGCTGCGGGTAGGTTAGCTCGTCGTAATCCATCTTCAGCACGCTTTCGTCGCGAATACCGTCGTTGGGGTCCTGCACCATCATGTACACGGTAGCACCGTGCTCCATCAGCACCCGAGCCAGCCGGATCGTCACATCGTAGGCGTACTCGTCTTCCGACAGCTTGTAGCTGCCATATTGGCCAATGGCGCCGGGGTCGGGGCCGGCGTGGCCGGGCGAGAGGTAGTACACTGCCCCGCGCAGGGCCCGGTCGCGGACAGGTACGGGGCTGTACTTGGGTCCGAAGAGCTTGGAGGGCAGCATGGGGGTAGTACTCAGTCCGTGCGAAGTAGCGGCGCGCGAGGCCGTGCTACGGGCAGCCGGTTTTCGGGCGGCAACTTTCGGCGCCGAACGGTGGGGAAGCAAGTACGTCCGTCCGATAATGAGGCCGTTGCGCTTGGTAAGATTAGCCCTGTTGAGCTGCTGAAACTGCCGCAGGTGCTGGTTTGGATTCAAGCCGTTGCGGTAGAGCAGCGTATTCACTCCGTCGCCTGGCTTGGCAACTGCCCGCCGATATTTGGCCTGGCAAAAGGCTCCCGTGGAAATCAGAAAGAGCAGAGCGATGAGGACAACTGAGCGCAAAAGCAGGAACGTGAGGTGAGAAAATCAAAGAAAGGCTAGCCCCAGCCTAGCTAGGGTGGGGCCACGCATACCTTAACCAAACTGCCTCGGGCTGGAGAAGCCAAGAAGCCGCTAAATGAGATACGCTACTACAAAAAAGGCAGTAAATCTTCACAATACGAACAAAAAAGGCCCGCAGCTACGCCGCGGGCCTTTTTTAGGCGCTGTGAAAGGGCAGGGGTTAGGACACCGTAAATCCGGTTGCAGTAGCCACTGCTTGCCACTGACGCATATCTTGTTGTACCGCAGCCATTTTTTGCTCGGCAAGTTGGTAGGCATCTTCGCCCAAAAATAGATGCACGGGCTGAGTGGTAGTTTCGCTGACTTGAATCAGGGTGGCGGCTGCTTTGACTGGGTCGCCGGGCTGGTTGCCGTTGATCTGCTGCTCGTGCTGTTCCTGCGTTTCCCGCACCGATTGGTAGGCCGCTATGGGGTGGGTAGGCGTGCCGAGCGAATCGGACGTTAGGAAGTTGGTGCGGAAGTAGCCAGGGTACACCACGCTGGCTTGCACACCAAAACTCTGCACCTCCGCCGCGTACGATTCCGTGAGGCCTGCAATGGCAAACTTCGTGGCGCAGTAGATGCCAAAGCCCGGAAAGCTACCCGTGAAGCCTCCGACGGAGGAAATATTGAACACGCGGCCGGACCCCTGCCTGCGTAGGTGCGGAGTAGCGTGGCGCAGCACGTTCAGCAACCCGAACACATTCACGTCGAAGTTGCCCCGCGCCTCCTGGTCTGATAGCTCCTCTAGGGCACCCACTTGGCCGTAGCCGGCATTGTTTACTACCACATCAAGGCCACCTAGCGTGCTGATGGTGGTGGCAATAGCTTGGTGTATGCTTTCCTCGTTGCCAAGGTCCATGTGCAGGGGCAGGAAGCGGCCCGCATGAGGTGGCACGGCTTGTTTGAGCTGTTCGAGGTTGCGGGAGGTGGCCGCCACGGCGTAGCCGCGGGCTAGAAGTTGCTGTACTAAGGTCAGGCCGAGGCCCTTGGAGGCGCCGGTCACAAACCAGATGTTATTGGTCTTCATACGGTTGATCTGTTTGTATAAGGTAGGGCAAAGCTAGATTCAGGGCCGGCCCAGGGGTTTACTATAATCAAACAGATGCTTGCGAAAATCAAACAACGCGTAGCGCAGTAGGTGTGGTGCGGGCGTGCTTTCGAAAAAAGTTGTTGAAGTGCGCCGGCTCCTCGAATCCCAGGCAGTAGCTGATTTCCGATACGTTCCAATCTGTGTGCTTGAGTAAGGCATAGGCCTCCTGTATAAGGCGCTCCGCAATGAGCTGGGTAGTGGTTTTACCAGTTACCTCCTTCAGAGCGCGGTTGAGGTGATTGACGTGAACGGCTAGCTGCCCGGCAAAGGCGTGGGCATTGCGCAGGCGCACCTGCTGCCCTGGCGTTTCGATGGGAAACTGGCGCTCCAACAGCTCGGCAAACAGGGAAGCAATGCGGGTAGCGGCGCTGCTGCCCCGGTAGAGTGTGGTAGCAGGCTGTAGTTTCATGGCGCTGTGCACTAGCTCGAAGACGTAGTTGCGCAGTAAGTCGTACTTGAACGCGTAGTCGGAATCTATTTCCGCCGTCATCTTCTCAAATAGCTGGCGAGTAGCAAGAAGCTGCTCATTAGTGAGCGTATACAAGGGCTGCCCGCCGGGCTGAAACATGGGTAGCTCTACGCCCCCAACAAGATGCCGCTGCAGAAAGGCCTCCGTGAAAATGCAGAAGTAGCCCGTTAGGTCGTCGTCGAGCGGTTCCCAGTCGTAGGGCACCATAGGGTTGGCAAACAGCAGCGCGTTGCCCCTGATTTCAAGGGTTTTGTCGGCGTAGTGGTAGTTGCTCCGGCCCGTAACAAGGGTAATCTTGTAGAAGTCCTTGCGGCTGTAGGGTAGGTGGCAAGCCCCGGGTCCCACAAAGTCATCGAGCCGAAACACGTTGAAGTGGCCAATATCCTGCCGTAGGGTATCAGGCAGCCAATAGATTTTCTGCTGGTAAAAGTCGTGGAGGCTATGAGACTTGTGCATGAAGTAAAGTTACGCAAATCAAATGGTGGGCATGGTACTAGGGCAGGCTGGGTAGCGGAGAGGTGAGGTGGCGTATACTATTCTCTGGTGGCACCCTGCTCTTTCACAATGAACAGGCACTTGTTGGCCGCCTAAGCCAAGCGCGGCCATAACACGGCCTACACCAGTGCGTACGTCCTAGAATACTACTTACTACCGATATGACGATGCAATCCTTTCTGGCCGGCGGTCTGCTGCTGGTGCTGGTGTCAAGCTGCGGCGACCAAAACACTAAGTCGCCCGTGCAAGCGCCGGGCGCCGAGAAATCAGCCAAGACAACCGTGCTGGAAGCCGGGGCCGATATCCTTCAGGGCAAAGCTCCACTACGTCAGCTCGACATCTACCTCGATGGATTTCACTTCTATAATGGCAACCAGAAAGCCCAAATGGAGGCGCACCACTTCTGCCAGAAACTAAATGAGGACGTGACCCAGTGCGTGATTTACGATGGCAACGGCCCCGGCGCCAAGATTATGGGTATTGAATACATCGTGTCGCGGCGGCTGTTTGAGAAGCTCCCTGCAGAGGAAAAAAAGCTCTGGCACAGCCACGCCTACGAAGTAAAATCGGGGACGCTGGTAGCGCCGGGCCTACCCGACGCGGCCGAGCATGAGCTGATGGAACAGGTAGTGAGCACCTACGGCAAGACCCTCCATACCTGGCACACCGACCGCGACAAAGAGCTTCCTTACGGTAGCCCGCAGTTGATGATGGGCTTTACCAAAGATGGCCAGACGGACACGGCTATGGTAGGGCAGCGCGACCGACGCCTGGGCGTTTCCAGCGCCAAGAAACGCCAGCAGCGGGCCGATATTCAGGCACCCCCCGTATTGTCCGGCGCCGATGCCTGGGAAAAGGGTGAGGTACGGCAGTTCGTAGTCTCCGACAAGGCAGGCAGTGGGCACCAGCACTAAAGCACGGGCCCACTACTGGCCGCGGCAGCCGAGACAAGAGTAGAAGCCCGGGGACTACAACAATTCCGAAGCTTTTTGCTTCTTCACGGTATGGCAACAACTCCAATTCCTAAGAAACTCTTGGCCCGCCAGCACGAAATAACGGCTGACTTTCTGCGCGCGGTCGACCAGCATATTGAGGATGTGGTAGCCGGACGGGCAACGGAAATGCTGGAAATCCGTGACCTGGCCGATCAGCTGCACATTCACCCCACGCACCTAAGCAATACCATCAAGCTTACAACGGGCCACCCGCCCTGCTATTATTTTGAGGCTCGGCTGCTGGAGGTTGCGCGGGAACTGTTGCGTAACCCGGCGCGCTCCGTGGCCGATATTGCCGCCAATCTGACCTACGACCCGTCCAACTTCACCAAGTTCTTCAAACGCTTTGCGGGGTGCACCCCCAAGCAGTACCGCGAGCAAGTGTGGGCCGAGCAGCGGGCCGCCCATTCGGAAACTGTCACCATTTAAACTGAACTACTCACCATACTTTCTGGAGCACAGCGCGGCACCTTTGCCCCGTTCACCTCAACCAAGAAAGTTATGAGTACAAACAAGATAGCCCTGGTAACTGGCGGCAGCCGCGGTCTGGGCCGAGATATGTCCCTGAGCCTCGCCCGTAAGGGCACCGACGTTCTGCTTACCTACCACAGCAACAAGGATGAAGCCGCTGCCGCGGTAGCCGAAATTCAGGGCCTGGGCCGGCGGGCGGCGGCATTGCAGCTGGATGTAGCCAACAGCAACAGCTTCGACGGCTTCTTTGCCCAGGTACGCACTACCCTGCACGACGCCTTCCAGGCCGAGCAGTTTCACTTCCTCATCAACAATGCCGGGGTAGCACTCTACGCTCCTTTCGCCGACACCACTGAGGCCCAGTTCGACGAGATGGTGGCCATTCACTTGAAGGGCCCCTTCTTTTTAACGCAAAAAGCCCTGCCGCTGCTCGCCGACGGTGGGCGCATTGTCAACGTTTCCTCAGGCCTAGCTCGCTTTGCACTGCCGGGCTCCTCAGCTTACGCCACTATGAAAGGAGCCATTGAAGTACTGACCCGCTACCAAGCCAAGGAGCTGGGGGCGCGCGGTATTGCGGCCAACGTGGTAGCACCCGGCGCCATTGCTACCGACTTTGGCGGGGGGCGGGTGCGCGATGACGCCCACCTAAACCAGTTCGTAGCGTCGCAAACGGCCCTGGGCCGGGTAGGACAACCTGAGGATATTGGCGGTGTGGTGGCTTTTCTCTGCTCCGAGGAAGGCCAATGGCTGAATGCCCAGCGCCTAGAAGCTTCGGGCGGAATGTTTGTGTAGCCTGCTCTCTCAGTAGGCTTCTACCGGCTAGAATACAAAAAAGCCTCCTGGAGTGAGTTCCAGGAGGCTTTTTTGTGTAGTCATCAGTACGGGTTAGAACCGAAACAGGGGGCGGGCTGGGTTCCAGATGCCCCACGGAATCATCAGCAATACCAGTATCAGGGCAATCAGAAACCACGTGAAGGCTTTTTTGTGCTTCACAACAGGATCAACGGCTTTCTTGGACAGCGTGCGACCAACTTGCGCAGCTACTACAGCCAGAATCATTCCTACTAAGTGCTCTACGGCGAAGAAGCGGCTGCCTGCATTTTTCATCACGGCCGCACCCGCTTGATCAAAAGCCTTCACGCCTACCTTGCTCAACGCGAAGTACAGAATAAGGCCTAGTAGCAGTTGCAAGTGCATGGAGCCCACAAAGGCGGCACCCATGCCATTGTCGGCGCCGGTCCAGGGGCGGCCCTGGCGGCCGGCGAAAGCCCGGAACACGGCAATCAGCCCGAAAATGAGAACGAGCCAGCGCGTCCAGGAGTGCAGCGCAAGAATTATGGAGTATGAAGTCATACAAAAGAAAAGGTGATTGAGAGCGGCAAAGGTCGGGGGCGGGGCTGAAATTGTTGCCCTACGTCGCCGAAAAATGCGCGAACAATGCCGTTGGTCGGTTGGGGCTGCCTAGGCCGCCTACCCATGTCAGCAAGACAAGCCCTGGTTATCTTCCTGAGTTTGGGTGGTTGACTCCTCAAACAGGGTAGGGACGATGTCGTGCTTATGGGCCTCAAATGGGAAGCTCTTTTCCTGCACAAACAACTCACCTTCTTGGCGCAGAATGGCGATGTTGTTGATGACGAGCTTCAGGTTGAAGGTTTGCTGGTTGAGGTACTGTAGTACCGGCCCCAGCAGCTCGGGTGTGGTGTCATGCAAGGCTAGCGAGATGTGGGGCAGCCAGCAGTCGGGGCCACTGAACTTGTCGGTGCGCAGACACAGCGGGGCCGTAGCCTGCAAAATGCGGTGGTGCAGTAGGTTGAGGTCGTCGGAGCGCAACACCGGAATATAGATGACGGGATTGGGACCCGGAAATACCCCCAGGCCAGTAGTGTGGGCCACAAACGGCCGGGTGGTGCGGGCTACATCACGCAGTACTTGCTTTAGGGCCGAGAGCTTGCGCACCCCCGCCAGCTGGTAGGTGATGTGCGGATCGGGGGTAGCCTGCACGTCGTCGAGGCCAAACTCGGTTTCCAGGTTCTTGATGAGGCGGTTGATCCGCTCGGCGCTCTGGCTGTTCAGAAGAGAAGTAATGGCGAGCATGGAATCAGATACTGGTAACACTTACGAGTGGTTGGCGCGCGCTTGCACGGCGGCGGTAAACAATTCACTTTGATTACGGGGTACGCTCAAGTTTTGCCAATTGAGCCCTCGTATTTGTTTGCCCAGCAGCACCAGTTGCCCGGCGTGCGAGGCATAGTGAGCCACCTGCCGCTGCAAAGCGGTCAGCACCGTGTGCGCTTCGCCCCGAATGGTCACGGTACGTAGCAAGTCGGCGGGCTGAAGGGTGTCGAGCAAGTCAAACAGAATCTGCCAGGCGGGGTTCCACTGCTGTTGCAACGTAGCCACTGCTGTTAGCGAGTCAGGTTGCACAAACTCTTGGTCGCGCTGCCGGGTAGGCTTCTCCCCATCAGTGGTTAGAAAATCGGTGAAGCGGGAGCGGAGGTTGCCAATTACGTGCTGTACGATGACGGCGGGGCTGTTGCTGCCAGGAGCCGCTACGTGCAGCCACTCCTCGGGGCTGAGCTGGGCCAGGGCCCCATCAGACAGGTTCTTATAGGTACGGAAGCTGTGGCGGAAAGACGCCAGCAGGGCCTCAGCCAGCGCAGTAGAATCAGGCATATCAGATATGGTTAGGCGCACACTTCCCTACGATACTAGCGAAGATAGGGGTTCCGGCCCCAATGCACTACCAACTTCGCCCCGCCGCCCCCGTTTACATAGGCTTATTCTCGTTGCCGTGCTGCCAACTGTTGCGCTTCCTATACACCAGCCGCCCCCACCCAAGCGCCCTACCCAGCACCGCTGGCTATGGTGGTTGCTAGGTATTGGGCTGGTATTAGGTGGGCTACTCCTAGCTGCCAGCCAGCTCCTTGACCCCTGGCTGCGCCGGCAAGCCGAGCAGCAAGTAGCCCGGCGAAGCCAGGGCCGCTACCTCTTACGCATTGGCAGTCTGGACACCAAGCTCTGGCAAGGAACAGTACACTTGCGCAACATCCACCTGCGCACCGCTGCCGACACTTCGCCCGACACGGCTTCCTTGCCCCGTTTGCAGCTGCGCCTGGGCCGGCTGGATGTAGTAGGGGTGGGGCTGGTAGCACTGCTCCGCCGTAACCTAGTGCCCATAGATAGTATCGGGCTCGATTCTCTGAACCTCCATCTGGCAGCCCTCCCCAAAACAGCTTCTTCCCAACCGCTACATGTCCGGCTGCCGGTGGCGGGCATTCGTCTGGGGAGCTTAGCTGTGCGTCATACGCAGGTACGCTATGGACAGCTACTGCACCCCACGGTGCAGGTAGGCCAAAGCACTGTGGTGCTGCGTGACGTGCTGCTAAACGCTGCCGGTGCTTCCGACTCCGGCCGCCTAGGCTACGCGGCCGCAGTGGCCGGGCAAGTGCGAGGCTTGGTAGTGCAAGTGCCCGGCCATACGCTACGCCTTGTGCGGGGGCAAGTGTCCTCGGAAACGGGAAAGCTCACGCTGGATTCGGCGGTGGTACATCCGCTCACGCCGATCAGCGCCCAGCGTACGGCCGCTATCCGCGTGCAAACGGTGGTGCCACACCTGGCCCTGACGGGGCTGGATGTGGCAGGGCTGGCGCGGCGGCGGTTTCGGGCCGATTCGCTCCGCCTCACACTGACGCACTTGGCCCTGACCCTGCCCGCCACACCGCCGCCGCCCCTGCACGAGCTACTAGCCGCATATTTCACAGAATTCCGCCTGGGGCACATGCTTTTCCGCAACGAAACCATGCGCCTTGACGGGCTAGACCAAGCGCCCACTCTGCGCAATGTGCGCCTGCAAGCAACCGATGTGCAGGTGCTGCCGCGTAACCATAGTACACTGTATTATGCCCGTGCCTGGGCGGTGCAGACCGGCCGCATGCGCGCTACGCTTGATGCACCCTACTATACACTGGCCTGGCAAGCACTGCGGGCCGATACACGCACCCAGCAACTCCACCTGACCAACCTGGGCCTTACGCCCACCATGGACGTAGTAAAAATGTCCCGCCGGAAAAAACATGCTGTATCGCGTATCGTGGTGCGGCTGTCGGAGCTAGCCGTAGCGGGGCTCAACTACCACAAGGCCTTGCGCGACCATCAGCTTATTGCCCGCCAACTGACCCTGCGTAACGGCTTGGTGCACACCACCGGCGATGGTCGTTTTGCGCAGAACCCCAAGCAGTCGGTGGCGACGCCGGAGGCCTTAGCCGCGTTACCCTTCCAGATTTCCATTGACCGGGTACGCATTCAGCGGGGTAGGGTGAACATGGTGTACCGCTCCCCGCGTGACCCTCAGCCCGGCACCTTGTCCATTAACCAACTGGCCGTTACGCTCCGCAACTTCAGCAACGACCCGCGCCGCATGAGTGCTGCCCATCCGCTCACGGGCGAGGCGAGTGGCCGGCTGCAAAACCAATGTGCTGCCCGCCTGAGCTTGCGGGCCAACTTACTCGACCCCACCGGCAGGCACACCTTAAGCGGGGTGTTTACTACGGCCTCGCTGGGTATTCTGAACCCCATGACCATTCCCACGCGTGGCGTGGCTTTCCGTAGCGGCACCGTGCAGCGCATCCGGTTTCAGATGCGCCTAGATCAGCAGCAAGCCGTGGGTACCATGTGGGGCGAGTACACGGATTTGAAGTTGCAATTGCTCAACAAAAATAACAAGTCCGGTTTGCTGAAGCGCGTAGAAACGTCGCTGATCAACGGCATTGCCGTCCGCGACAACAACCCGCGCAAACCTGGTAAGCCGCTCAAAGAAGGCCAGATTTTGTCGCGCCGGGAGCTTCGCTACTCAGTGTTTACGCTGTGGCGGCAGGGCCTGGTAAGCGGCGCACTCAACAGCGTAGGTATTCCCAAGAAGATAGCCCGTAACTTGAGTGAAGGCGAATAAGCCGCTGCTCCGGCACTACAGTTCCAATCTAAAGCCCCTACTACTCGCCTAGCACCTTTGGTGTTGCACGAGCAGTAGGGGCTTATATGGATTGCCGCCAAAAGGCCTAGAACTTCACTTTTGCGATGCTGAACTGGGATACCGGCGGGTTTTGCTTGGCTTGTAGCGCATTCAGGTTAGAGTACAGTACATAGGTTTCGGAGGCAGATCGGCGGGCCAGGGTAGTGGGGTATTGAGGCGGCGTGGTGAAGGTGCCCGTAGCCGTGGCCGCAGTCCAGGCAGTGGCGGTAGTTAGCCGGTACACTTTGGCTTGGGCGTTGGTTACCACGTGCAGGGTAGTGTTGTCAAGGAGTAGCATACCGTCAATGCCCTTCAAATCTTGGCTGATCGTGACCTTGGTAAGCTCAGCCGGGTTAGTCAGGGGAATCTTGAAGATGGCGCCCTCGTCGGATTTAGCTACCAGCAAGTATCCATCGGGATGGTAGACAATGCCGTTGAGCCCAAAAGAACCCGCAGGAGCCGCTAGCTGTGCATTTTCCAGGAAGATGCTAGCCACACCCTGCACATCCACTTTGTAGATGACCGGCGAAAAGCTGTCTGTTATATAGGCGTTGCCTGGGCATCCACGGCAATGTCGTTGGCGAAGTGGTTTTGGCCGGGCTTTAAGCTGCCCAAGTCTACGGTGCTTATCACTTGCCCATTGTCGCGGTTGATGATGACCAAGCGCGCGAGCTTGCGCTGCGTGGCAGCTGCGGTGCGTTGGGCATTATAGCCTGGGTCTGACACGGCTACCAGCAGGCGGTTGCGGCCTTCATCCAAGTTCATTCCAATGCTGGAAACTAGGGCAGCATTGTCGGCAAACTGCATGTAGTGACCATCTTCGTGCACCATGCCCACGGCCCCGGCCGTTTGCGAGCCGACCAGGAAGTACTTGTTTTTAGCGTCGTATTGTACCCCCTCAGGATACAGGTTGGGCTGCGTGAAGCTCACCAAGTCGGGCCCCTCAGCATCCGTAACCGGGTCGTCGTCATCGTCGGAGCAGCCGGGGGCAGCTAGCAAGACGAGAAGCAGGAGGCACCCGAAGTAAGCTGCGAAGTAGCGCGGGGCCAAGCGGATAGAATAGACATGAGGAGTGCAGTGGAGTGAAGATGTAGTGTTCAGCTACATACGCTCAGACTAGCACCCGGGTAAGTGTAAAATGACGGGCATTTTCTGCCGTTGGCGGCCGCGGCACAGGTAGCAGAATTCTTTTACCCGAAAGAATAGCTGCTGGCCGTCCATTGGCTTTTATCTTGAGGGCCTAAATCTGAACTGCTGCATGAATCGTCGAATTTTCCTGCGTAACGGCTCGTTAGCCGGCCTGGCCCTGTCTACCGTTTCTCTAGGCGCCTGCTCTACTACCCCCAACAATAACCAACCTGAGGAAGCCGCCGCAGATGGCGCTGACACCAGCTTTGAACTGCACGAAGCCACCGCTACCGACTTGCAGGAGAAGATGAAAAGTGGGCAGCTCACAGCGCGCCGCATCACGGAGCTGTACTTGCAGCGCATCGAGCAGCTCGATAAAGCAGGCCCCAAGCTGAACTCCGTTATTGAAACCAACCCCGACGCCCTGAAGCTGGCCGATCAGCTGGACCAAGAGCGTAAAAACGGCAAGCTCCGGGGACCTTTGCACGGTATTCCGGTGCTCATCAAAGACAACATTGACACGGCCGACCAACAGCAAACTACTGCCGGCTCTTTGGCGCTGGCGGGCCACAAAGCCCAGCAGGATGCGTTTATTATTAAAAAGCTGCGCGAGGCTGGGGCTATTGTGCTGGGCAAAACCAACCTGAGCGAATGGGCAAACTTCCGTTCCACGCGCAGCACCAGCGGGTGGAGCAGCCGCGGCGGCCAAACCAAAAACCCCTACATCCTCGACCGAACGCCCAGCGGCTCTAGCGCCGGCTCGGGTGCGGCGGCCTCGGCCAACCGTATGCGCC
>NZ_JZIR02000048.1:0-9670 GCF_000961955.2 Hymenobacter sp. AT01-02 | reverse complement strand
CAGGGTGAAGTAGGTTGGCGGAGAATAAAGCGTAAACTGACTTGAAGGGCCGACGAGTAGTAGTAAAAAAATGCAGCAGCGCTACGGGTCTGGCTAGTAGAAAAACACAGGGATTGGAGCGAGAAAGCAACAGGCATAAGCGGGCCACTCCTGCAAGGCTAGTGCAAAATATAGGATTGTCACACTATTTCATACGGTTCTATTAAGTAGCAACGCCGAGTAGCGTCGTAGTCGATGACAAGAGCAGTATCGCCCTTGCTAAGGTTGGCAGTGGGAGAGGCCGCATGCACGTTTAGCACCAGCGGAGACCCGGTTACCACCGGCACACTAGCCTGGCCCAATCGGTAGGCGGTGGTGGGCAAAAGCACGGTACATACTTTGCCAAGGGGCTGCGTACCGGCATCGTGGCCGGCTTGCATGGCCGTGAAGAGGTGGACAAAGGGCAGGGTCAGAAATTTGGCTGCCAGCAGACTCCCCAGCAGCAATGGCAGCAGCAGCAAAAGACCAGGTACTAACGCCGTGTTGCCGAGGGTATAATTGAGAAGGATGCTGCCAATCCACAGGGGCAAGACCACAAAGCTCAGAAAGATCATAAGCGGCACGCGGCCCAGGTTAAAAAACGCCAGGGCCTGGTTTAGCCAAGCAACGCCCCCGTTTCCTACCTCATGGTGGCCATCTACGTGGTGGCCGGTATCCATATAGTGGTCCGTATCAAGATCAATTGTCCTAAAATCAAGTACGCCCACAAGTACCGTTAGCCAATACAACAACACAAACACCAGCAGGCCGGTAGGCAGCAGATTAGGTGGCAGCAGAGCCTCGTGCAGCAATTCGGTCATAGGGGTAAGGCTGGCAACGCTTCAGAAAGGTCAGGAAAACTCTGGTAAGCTGTACTATACTTTTAAGCCGTTAGGGTCAAAAAAACCAGCTAGGCGCCTTAGTACCAGCTTTGGGTAGCTTGTAGGGAAGCTTCGTTACTGCTGTTGTAGCGCCTCCCCTTCTAGTTCCGCGTTCCGGCGCTTCAGCCGCTTCACGTACTGCTGTTGCCCGGCAATAAGAATGGCAAATCCAAACACCATAGGGGCAGTTTGGCAGGCGTCGAGGTAATGCAACGCCCGCGCCACAGCAGTGGCTATAACAATCAATCCTCCCAAGTAATAAGCACTCTTTTCGCTGGTATTCATATCGTTCAAGTCGGATGATCAAGTAGTAATATGAAGGAAATGAGGAAGCTTATAGGCCTAACTTAGCTTTCAACGCTTGCAACTCAGTAGCTGCTTGCCCGGCGCCGGTTGAACCCAGGGCCTTATCAATCTCTTGGTCGATGGACTTGCTCTCCTGAGCAATCTGCCCGTACGACTCGGCCAAGGCTTCTTCGGTAGCAATTTTCTCCTTCATGCGCTCTAGTAGCGCTACGGTGCCTGAGGAATCTAACTGGGCCAGTTGCTGATTGATGGTCTTGGTAGCGGTGCTCACCGTTACCCGGGCTTTCAGGGTGCGTAGTTCATTGTCCCACTGGCTGATGGTTTGTTTAAGCTGCTGCACGTTCTGCTCCAGTTGCTGGGCTGAGGCCTCGAAGGTAGCCTGCTCTTGGGCGCTGCGGCCGGCATGGGCTTCGTTCTCAGCTTTCTTTACCAGCGCCTCGCTAGCTAGGCGGTCCGCTTCGGTGGCGGCTAGTTCCCCCTGGTGGGCCCGTTGCAGCAGCAGTACGGCCTTGTTTTCGTAGTCGAGGGCTTTGGCTTGGTAAGCGGCCCCGTCGTTGCGGCTGCGAATGGCCAAGGCCTTTACTTCGGCCAGTGCATGCAGCGCTTTGTCGAGGTCGTGGCGCAGGTCGCGCAAGCCCTGTTCAGTCATTTTGATTGGGTCTTCGAGCTGATTTACGGCCGAATGCGCCTCGGCCTGCCCAATCTTGAAAATGCGGTTGAAGATATTCATGGCAGATACTGGGTAGTGCGAAGCAGGGCCCCGCGTTAAAAATTAACCTTTGGAAAAGGCAATCAGCTCGTCGCCAAATTCGCTCAACAGCAGGGCGAGGGAGTTGAAAACTGCCTCCAGCTCGGGGCGGTCGAGATGTTCTAGTTGGAGAGTGTCGCGGAAGATGACTTTGCGCCCCGTCTCATCCAGCACAAATGCTCCGTGAATGATGTCACGATTTTTCTGGAGTAGCAGCTGGTAGACTTCGCAGGAGGGTTGCGGTACGTCCAGCAGGTACTGTTCCAAAATAAGTAGGGGCTCCCCGCAGCTTAGCACAAGGTGCCGGATGCCCAGTTCCAGCTTATTGACCACTAGTACATTGTCGGTAGGCTCCTCGTGGCGAATGTCAAAGCCTAGTTCCAGTAAAAAGGTCTTGACAGTGGTGAAGTAGCGGTTGGGCATAGTAAGATAAAGGGGTAAGAGTTGAGAAACTACCAGCACCATTGCTACTTTTCCAAGCACATTATGCTAATGACTTGCTCAAAAAAATAGCGTATTTTAGAAATTACCTTGCCGGTAATGTGGTAGATTTACGGTGCAATGGTACTGAAGTTTCAGTATATGCTCAAAGTTTGAGCGAAAATATTTTTTGCTGCCATGTCGCACGTTGGTAAGAATATTCGGAAGATAAGAACTGTTAAGAAGCTGAGTCAGGCGGCTTTTGCGGAGTTGTTTGGCCTGGCTCGGCCCAGCGTTGGTGCGTACGAGGAGGGTAGGTCAGAGCCTAAAATGGAAACACTTATCCAGATTGCTCATTATTTTGGCCTGTCGGTAGACCTGCTACTTACAAAAGAACTCACTGTAAATGACCTCTATGGTTTTGAGCGGTACCAACAGCCGGAAGTAGCCGCACCCGAGCCTGCCTTGGCTGACCGCACGCAGCACCTAACGCCCTACGTGCCACTGCGCGCCTATTGGAATACATTGTGCGCCATCATGACGCCTCGTTTGTGGACGCGCTGCCGTCGTTGTCGTTTCCGCACGAGCTTGGGTCGGCCACTCGGGCCTTTGAGATGCAAGGGGCCGATATGCAGCCCACGGTGCGTCATCAGGATGTGTTGCTTACCTGCCGCGTTGACAAAGCCACTCTGCGCCTGCGAGCGGGCCGCTTGTATGCCTTTGTGCTGCAAAACCAGTTGGTGGTGCGTCGTTTGGTAGAGCACCGATCCGACAACGTGTTGCGCCTGCGCGCCGACAATCCCGACTATCCGGTGCAAGACTTGCCGTTCACGGATGCCTTGGAAGTATGGGAAGTGCAGGGCGTGTTTAGCACCTATCTGCGGCCCCCGGCCCTCGTGGAAGAGCGCGTAACCCGTCTGGAGCGACAAGTAGAAGAGTTACTGGCACGTTTGGGGTAGTAGCGCTACTTCCCAGTCCTTGACTACCTAGGGGGCAAACCGCCCTGTTCACTTAGTGTATATAGCTGCTCTTATGCCGCCAGTTACTCCCTTGACCTCTTCATCAGCGTTTGCCCAAGATCCGCCCGGTATAAAGTTCCTGCGGGTAAAGTTTCGGCTGCTGGCTGCTGTTTCTACGAAGCTTGCCTTCGCGGCAGCTTGGCGGCTCTTCACTACGCCGCGCCGGTTGGTGGAGAAGAAATGGGAAACAGCTGCTTTGGCCGATGCCCGGCTGTTTTGGGTACCTACGGCGCACAGTAAGGTGGCCGCCTACGAGTGGAACCCGGCCGGGCAGCGTACCGTGCTTCTTGTGCACGGGTGGGAGCACCGGGCCTCCTTCTGGGGCTACTTGGCGCGCACGTTGGTGGCGGCGGGGTTTCGGGTGGTAGCCGTGGATGGGCCGGCTCATGGCGCCTCACCCGGTACCCATACCACCCTGCCGGCCTTTGGCGCGGCGGTACAAGCCGTGGCTGATACTTTGGGGAAGGTGTACGCCGTGGTGGTGCATTCTTTTGGTGGAGCAGCTACGGCAGGTGTGCCCGTGCACTTCAACCAGGCCACTACTGGGCGGTTGCCCCGGCTGGTACTGTTGGCCGTGCCGGGTAGTACCATGGCCGTGGCTCAACGCTTTGCCGCCCTGCTGCGGTTGCCAGCGGCCGTCGTTGCTCGCATGATGCAGCACGTACAAGACCAGCACGGCCGCGACGCCGAAAGCTTTAGTTTGCTGCATATGGGGAGCAGACTACCAGTAGACCGTGCCGTGCTTTTTCACGACGATACGGACGCGAGCATTCCCTTCGCTGAGGCTCAGGAAATAGCCGCCAGTTGGCCCCTGTTGGATTTTCGGCCCACCACAGGCCTGGGCCACAACCGCATCATGCGCGACCCCGCCGTGATGCAGCAGGTGGTGGAGTTTCTACAGTAGATGGGTAGCATAGGCGCCTCTTGGCACAAATGCACAAACAGCGGTGGCAGAATTAAGCAGCAGTTTACCATTCCTGCGCAAATCAAGTTCTACAGCCCCGCAGAAACCTGCTTAGGCTCTTTCCACTCGGTATCTAGGCGTTCTTGGGTACACGGCTTCTCGTGAAACAACCAGTCTAAGGCATCTATGCTGGTAATGAAGAACTGGATGTCATAGTGCATAAAATGGCGCCCGGTCCGAATCAGGCTTTCCACTACAAGCTGATTGTAGGAGTTTGAGGGCGGTAGCACAAGGGCTGCCCGCTGAACGGCCGGTACGGACACTCGCGGTAGCCAGTTGGTAGCAAGCCAAAACTGATCATCCAGACCAATATTAGGTAGGCCGTGCAAGTCAATGAGGGCGTCTTGCACGGTTCCTTGCTCCACTAGACAAGCCACCAGGTTTAAGCTCTGCTGAAACCCAGCCATGCCAGGCTGGGCCGAGTGCCATTGTAGCCGCACAAAAGACAGGTCAGGGTCGTACTGGGTCCGAAGGTTCGTAAGGGTTAAAATCATGCAGAGCTGAACAAGCGCGCTATCTGCCTACCCAGCTTAAATGCTCTGAGTAAGGTGCATATACTAGAAAAGGAATATTTCGCAAAGGGGAAGATAGCACTTTACTGTTCAGCTTGCAATTATTACGATGGCCAATCGTCACCGTGCCATCTTGGGTGTAGGGCCTCGGCTACACGGTGTCGTGGCCGGCGCTGGCAAGCTCGCGCAGCACTTCGCGCAGGCCTTCGGGCTCCTGCACCAGCCGCAAGATGTGTTCTAAGTACTCCGCCTCGGCCCGCAGGTGGCGTTTAATCTGCCGTAATTCCTGCTCGCGTT
The DNA here is from genome assembly GCF_000961955.2 of Hymenobacter sp. AT01-02. Taxonomy (NCBI): domain Bacteria; kingdom Pseudomonadati; phylum Bacteroidota; class Cytophagia; order Cytophagales; family Hymenobacteraceae; genus Hymenobacter; species Hymenobacter sp. AT01-02. The sequence continues at coordinate 4,505 of NZ_JZIR02000048.1, read as the reverse complement.
TCTTGCCGCTGCTCCCGGAAAAGCCGTTTTCACCAAACTTAAGGGCCTGTAGTTCCTGCTTAAGCTCCGTTTGCTGACGGTGCAGGGCCTGAGTGTAGCGGGCCAGCACGGTATCATCAGCTTGGTCGGCGGGGGCGGCTTCGGAGAGCAACTGCAGTAGCGTATAGAGGTCGTTGGCTTCGTAGGCTTCCGTGATGCGCTGCATCAGGGCAGTTTTCTGCTGCTGAATGGCGGGGTCGCGCTCTAAATCGGGGTGGTGGGTGCGGGCCAACTGGCGGTACAGGCTCTTGGTATTTGCCAGCAGGGCTTGCTGCTCCGCCTGGGCTTGCTGCTCGGCGGCCAGTTGGGCTTTCTCGGCCTTAGACTTGCGGCGGTTGCGGGCCTGGGCCGCCGCCTGCTCGTGGGGTGGTAGGGTAGAGTTGGGCTGTGGGGTTGGCGGTGAGGTGGCGCTGTCGGGCTCATCCTCGTCTTCCACGCGGCGGCGCGGTCCGTACTTGCGCAGTATGTCGGCGGCGTCTTCCCCAAACCGGTCTTGCAAGGCCCGCGCGTTCCCCAGAATTACTTCCTGTAGCTGGCGATGCTCCAACCGGCTGAAATAACTTAGGAGCAATCCTTCTTCCAAGGGAGCGAATAGGGCTTGGCGGGCTTGTACAACGGCCTCGGCGGCGGGGCCCACCTGCTGCCAGTACCGGCGGCGGGCATCGGCTTGCTCGGCGCGTACTTCCCGCAGGCGTTGGCGCAAGCTTTCTACCTGCTCCACGGCCGCGCGAAAAGCCTGCTGGGCGGGCGTGCCTACCGCCTCCCCCGAAGCAGGAACGGGAAGAGCAGTAGCAGCGGGCAGGTCGGTGAAAGGATTATGAAGGTTCATAGGTGCAAAAGTAGTGGCGGGAAGGGCCTCCGCGTGGGTTGCGTTTCTGACGTTAGGTGCGCACGGCCAGCCTTAGCCGAATACGTTGTAGGCTACCTGAAACGTGTTGCAGTGGGCATCTACAATGTTGCGGAGCTGCTCTGAGTAGCCCCCGCCCATGCTCACGGCCACGGGTATTTGGTGCTGCCGGCATAAGCCTAGCACAAACTCATCGCGCTGGCGGCAGCCGGCTTGCGTGAGGGCGAGCTTGCCCAGTTTGTCGGTGGCTAGTACATCTACTCCGGCCTGAAAAAAGATGAAATCGGGCTGTACTTGTTCCAAAAGGGCTGGTAGAACGCGGTGCAAAGTTTGTAAGTAAGTAGCATCGTCGGTGCCTACCGCCAAGGGCACATCCAGGTCCGATTGTTCTTTGCGCAAAGGGTAGTTGGCCCCCGCGTGCATGGAAAAAGTAAATACGCGCGGCTCCTGCCGGAAAATACTGGCCGTGCCGTCGCCTTGGTGCACGTCAAGGTCTACTACCAGCACCTGCCGGACCAAGTGGTGGTGCAGCAGGTGAGCCGCCGCAATAGCAATATCGTTCAGCACGCAAAACCCCTCGCCCCGGTCGCGGAAGGCGTGGTGAGTGCCCCCCGCTAAGCTCATACCAATCCCTTGCAGCAAGGCCCGCCGCGCCGACTGCACCGTGCCCGCTGAGCTACTCAACGAGCGCCACATTAGTTCGGCGCTTTGGGGTAAGCCCAGGCGGCGCACTTCGGCCGGGGTAAGTTGCAAGTCGCGCACCCGCTGCCAGTAGTCGGGCGAGTGCACCCGCAAAATGTCTTCCTCGGCGCACAAGCCGGGGTCGTAGAAGTCCTGGGGCGGCGCAATTCCCTGCCAAAGCAGTTGCTCTCGAATCAGACTATACTTGGCAATAGGAAATCGGTGGCCTTCAGGTAAGCGGATACTATAACGTTCGGAAGTAGCAAGGCAAGGCATGCGAAGCAAAAGGAGGCAAGGGAAAGCAGGGGCAGATACGAGTAGGTACGGAACAACCTCAGTTTCGGCGTGACCTTAGCGGGTGCAGGTATCAGGAAAGTCCCAGGTGGGAGAGCCTTTTTTCGTGCTTGCACCACTTTTTTTCGGGCCGGGACTGCCGATGAAAACTGCCGGGTCGTCTGGGTTATCGGCCGATTGGTAGAGCCAATGCGAAGAGGACGGGGCCGCTGAAATAGGTTTGTAGGGTTCAGAGGGCATTTTAGGCTGCAACCTATTCCTCATCGGCAAAGCTCTCCGCTGAAACACCAACCTATTTTTTGTATGAAACATCCCCGCGTGTTACTGTGGCTGCTGCTACTGTTAACCTGGAACCTGACCACCTCTTGTGACAACGATGCCGACGATGCCGACGAAGAAATTCTGGGCAACTGGGCCAGCCGGTCGCAGTTTGAAGGCCTTGCCCGTAGCTCGGCCGTAAGCTTTACCATTGGCGCGAAAGCCTACGTGGGCTTGGGTACCGATGGCACCGACAAATTCAAGGATTTCTGGGAGTACAACCCGGCCACCAACACTTGGAAGCAGCTAGCCGACTTCCCCGGCGTGGGCCGCTACCAAGCCGTTGCCTTCGCCGCCAATGGCAAGGGCTACGTGGGTACTGGCTACGACGGGGTAAACAGGCTCAAAGATTTCTACGAGTACGACCCTACCACGAATACGTGGACGCAGAAAGCCGACTTCGGAGGCTCGGCCCGATACGGTGCCGTGGGCTTGAGCATTCTCGATAAGGGCTATGTGGGTACGGGCTACGATGGCAACTATAAAAAGGACTTTTGGCAGTACGACCCCACCACGGATACCTGGACGCAGAAGCCCAGCTTTGGCGGCAACAAGCGCCTGGGCGCGGTGGCCTTTACGCTCAACGACACGGGCTACATCCTGACGGGCTCGGATAATGGCGTAAACCAGACCGACGTGTGGGGCTACAACACCGCCACCGAGCAGTGGACCGAGCGCCGCACGCTCACGCTCAACGAAGATGAAGACTACGACTACAGCAGCGTGGTGCGCCAGAATGCCGTAAGCTTTGTGGTAAATAACCTGGGCTACGTGGCCCTGGGCAACAACAACGGCTACCGCACCGACTGCTGGGTATATGACCCCACTGAGGACACTTGGACGCAGAAAACTAGCTTTGAAGGCTCGGCCCGCATGCAACCCATCGGCTTCGGCTTGGGCGACAAGGGCTACGTAGGCTTAGGTACCACCGGTAGCACCCGCCTCGACGACTTCTGGGACCTGGACCCCACGGCCGCGGCGGATGAATAAGGTACGCTTTTTCCTTAACCAGTGGGCCTGTCGCGTGGCGGGCCTGCCGGTGCTAGGGCTGCTGGTTCTGCTACTGGCTTCCTGCGAAGAGCCTTCGGACGTAGGCTCGGAGTTAGTGGTAGATACCACCACCGGCACCCTGTTCGTGGATACCCTCACCGTTCGCACGTCCACCGTCCTCGTCGATTCTGTCGTTACATCTACCAGCAGCTACTTGCTACTGGGGCAGTATCAAGATAACCGGCTCGGCACCATTACGGCCCGCAGCTACGTGCGGCTGGGGCTGGGAGGTACCACTTTCGAGCCCGATGTTTCTGCCGTGTACGACTCCGTGGTGCTGCTGCTCCCTACGGACACCTACCGCTACGGCGACACTACCAAGGTGCAGCACCTCGCGGTGCATCGCCTGCGAGAACCGCTGCGCCCCAATACTAAGTACTACGCCTTCAACACGGTTGGCTACAACGCTACGCCGCTGGTAACCCAGGCCTTTCGGGCGCGGCCCAACCTGACAACTTTGCGCGTGCCCCTGCCAGCCTCCTTAGGGCGCGAGCTACTGACCGCAGGCATTAGCCGCCAGCTTTCGTCTGATGATGCGCTGGAAGCCCGCTTGCCTGGCTTTTGCCTCTCGCCGGGGGCTACTGATAATGCCGCCATTCTACGCTTTCTGGCAACCTCTACCTCCGCCACCTTGCGCCTTTACTACCACCTGCCTACCGCGGCGGATGAGGCCCTGTCCCGCGACTTCACCATTGCCGACGGTAGTCGCCACTTCTACCAACTGCAGGCTGACCGTAGTAGCACGCTGCTTAGTTCGCTCACTGCCTCGCGCCAAGCCATTGCCAGTACCCGCACCGCCGCCGAGGCCTATATTCAGGGCGGGCTGGGGCTGCAAACCAAGATTGAAGTACCCTACCTCCTCGACCTCAACAACCTGGGTGGTACGTGGGTGCTAAACTCGGCTCAATTGCAGCTAGAAACTGTGCAAGGCACGGAGAAAGGCGCATTTGTGCCGCCCGCTACCTTGGTCTTGCAGCTAGCTGACCGTGGTAACCACTCCGGCTCTTACCTCACCGACCTCAATGGCGCTACCCTCACCGCGGCGTACTCCTACGCTTACTCATTGCGCACGAACCTGGAGCAGGGAAGCTACTCGTTCTCTCTCACGCCTTACTACGAGGCGGCGCTGAAGCGGGAGGTAGCAAACGAAGGGCTCCTGCTGTCCTCCACTTCGCCCGACACACCCGAGCGGGCAATACTGGGCGGCACGGCCAACGTTACGAACCCCATCAAACTACGAGTTTATCTCACGCGGGTGCAGTAAGAAAGCCTGAAG
>NZ_JZIR02000047.1:0-13788 GCF_000961955.2 Hymenobacter sp. AT01-02 | reverse complement strand
GCAATCTCCGACTCGCTTTGTAAGACGAGCTTCTTAATTCGAGTACGATGAGTCCTGTTGGTTGCTTCCGTCAGTGGGAAACAACCACCCATCTTGTCTTTCCAATCATTCAAAGAACGTGTGCTAGTTTCCGGTTGAAACTAACCCTGTGCCACGCTGAGCGTGGCGGCTGCAACTCCTTCGAGCCGTAGCGGGCTGCAAAGGTACGAAGCATTTTACTATTCGCAAGAAAAAGAAGGAAAATTTTTCTCTTTCTTTTCTGCTTACCCCCTTCCTGCTGAAGCGGGCTGCAAAGGTAGAGAATTTATCTTCGATGTTCCAAATACAACAGCTGCTTTTTTTTGCAGACTATTTAATTAAAACCACTCTCTACCAAGACTTTCAATTGGGCTACAAACTTACTGACTTTTTGCAAGCAGTAAATAAAAGCCGAAGATTTTTTCAGTTGCCTTTGCAACACTTCCTTTCGAAGCGGGCTGCAAAGATACTACTGTTGTTTTCTTGTTTCCAACTTCAGAACGCAACTTTTTTTGTCACTTCTCGTTGCCCGCCTCCATTCGATTCGGGAGTGCAAAAGTACGAGGAGTATTGTAGAATACAAGTAAAAGCTCTCCTTTTTTAGACCTAATGTTACTCAAAATCATTCTATCCATTGGTAATCAAGGCATTTTATCTGATGCAATCTGACACAAATGCCTAATTTGCTTTATACAACAGCCTATAAACACAGTGGACCTAACTCATCATGAGTTAGGTCCACTGTGTTTATAGGCTGTCAAGCCTCTATTCGTCGATTCTTGTCACCTTGAATTCAGTACGACGATTTCTTTGATAGTCTTCCTCCGTCTTGGCCGCTTTAATTACTGGACGGCTTTCTCCATAACCTTTGGCTGTGATACGCGACTTGTCTATGCCTTTGGACACAATGTAGCTCACAGCTGACTCTGCGCGCTTCTGTGATAAAGCCATGTTATAAGCATCCTTGCCGCGGGAATCCGTGTGGGAGCTGAGCTCGATTGTGATTTTGGGATTATCATTCAGTGTCTGAACAAGTTTGTCTAGCTCTACAGCAGCATCCGAGCGAATATCAGCCTTGTCATAGTCGTAGAAGATATTGTCTACTACAATGGCTTTATTCTTCACAATCTTACTCAGAGTTAGAGTTACTGGTATCCGCACGTCATTCATCGGATCTGGCAGGGCGTCCTGAGCAGGCTTGCGGCCAATGGTGCTGAGCGTGTTTCGAGCCGTGAAATAGCCATCCCGATCAGCAATGAGTGCATAGTTTGCAGCAGCTGTATCGAGTTTGATACTGAATTTGCCGTTTGCACTGGTGGTTACGTCTTGCAGCTTCTGCCCTTTCGCGTTGTAGAGCGTTACGATTTCCCCTGATGTAGGTAGCGTTTCGCTAGTTTTATCATTACGCTCTACAACTGTTCCATCAACATAGAATGTAACAAGCTTAATGGGCTTCTCTCGGAACATGTATAGGTCATCAGAACCCTTACCACCCGCACGATTAGAAGAAAATACGCCCATCTTTTGCCCTGTAAAGAAAGGAGCAAAGTCATCGCCATTGCTATTGATGGGTGCACCGAGGTTTACGACCTTCCCTTTCTCAACTTTAAAGATATCTAACTTACCCAGGCCAGGGTGCCCATCGGACGAGAAATACAGGCTACCGTCGGGGGCAATGGTGGGGAAGTTTTCGTTGCCCGGTGTATTAATCTGTTCCCCGAGGTTTTCAGGAGCTGAGAAGCGACCAGGGGTTTCCATCGTAGCCTTATAGATGTCATTGCCTCCTAGGCCACCTTTACGAGTGGAGGTGAAATAGAGAGTTTGTCCATCTGGAGAAAACACAGGCGAAAACTCATCAGCAGTGCTACTATTTACTACTCGTAGAATTTCAGGCTCGGTCCAAGCTCCATTTTTATAATAAGACACCCACAGGTCTACACTGAGGTATCCTTTCTTAGACCCATTATTAGATCGCGCAAACACCATCATCTTGCCATCGGGCGAGTACGTGGCGCTGGCTTCGTGCTTGTCTTCGGAGTTAAAAATGGGCTCTAACTTACGTACGGCGCCGCCAGTCATTTTCTGAGCATCGTCGAACTTCACCGCGTAGAGGTTATTAAAGCCTTCCCCATTGCCCGCGTAGATTTTACTGTCGCGGCCCGAGGCAAACACTAGCTCCTTGGTATCGGGCTGGAGGGTAGCGCTAAAATCGGCAGACGGGGAGTTGACCTGGTCAAGGGCCATCACCTCGTTGTTGGTACGCATAGCTACGATAGAAGTGGCCATGCGAGCATTTTTAGCTTCCCCCTCGGCGCGAGCCGCGAGCGTGCGGTTTGTGCCGTTTTGTGCGTAGCTCTCTAATTGAGTGGCAGCTTCCTCAAACTTCCCGTTTGCTTTCAGCGCCTGACCATAATAGAAGCCAGCATCCGCATTCTTCACGCCCCCTGCAATAGCAGCTTTGTAGTAGTCTTCTGCCTGATCAAGACGATTAGACAATCGATAGGATTCTGCTACGCGGTAGTTCGATTGAGCAACGTTCTTTCCCTTTGCTACATCTGCCTTATATAAAGATATAGCCGTTTCATACTCGCCGCGGGCGAAACGCTTATCGGCTTTACTCACGCTGCCGGAGGTAGCGCAGCCGCTTAGCAGCGCAACAGAACCTACGGAGGCACATAGCAGAGTAAAGTTTTTCATGGCTTGAGAGAAACTAGGGTGGAAAGGATAGAGTGTGCTCACGGAAACGAATGGGAAGCTAATAATACTAAGTTTAGGTAGGATTTTAACCTGCATGGCATTTTTGCCTAGGATTCAAAAGTAGCGCGCTAGCCACGTTGCTGCCGCTGGAGCAGGCCAAGCAGACTGTAGCTGACTATGGTGGTTGATGGTGTTATCGAAGTACAGCGTGCTGGGCTGAAGCGTACCGGCAGTTACTGCAGCGCGCAATTCCCGGCGGTCAAGCGACTTTACTTGCCCATCTATTAGAAAAGCCAACTGACTTTTCTCAAGCAACGAAACTTGCAACTGTTCTTCCAACGCCTTCACAAAACGAACCGAGGCGTCGATGGAACAGCCACTGGCGTCGGCTACCGCTTCGTCGAGTCCAATTACTAGGAACTGTTGGTGCAGGATAGTAGCGGAAGCTTGTAAGGTACGACCGTGACTCGTCCATTGGTCGGCAAAGTAGCGAAGCGCCGGCTGCGCTGCTTCTACCTCATCTAGGGTCAGAGGTCGGTTTGCTTGATAAATCCACAGCCGAGCCGTAGGGGCCAGCTGGTCGAAGGGAACATACATGCGCAGAGTAGCAGAAAGAGAACTAGAAAGCTATTTCGGCAATGTAAGAACGCCGAAACAGGTCACCTTATTTTCTGTAAAGAAACAGCCCCGTCGGTAAGTTCCGGCGGGGCTGCTATTCTATGTTCTTCACTAGGCTAGGCATTCAGGCCCTCAGCGGATGCAATCAACTCAGCCAGGTCGAATACCTGTACGTCTTGTTCCCGCTCTTTATTCTTTACTCCATCGGCCATCATGGTCATGCAAAATGGGCAAGCCACCGCTATGACGCTACCGCCCCGATTGGAGCCAGCGGGAAGTACAGGAGCCGTGCTTTCTACTCCCTGCAGGTTGAGAAGGACATCAGCATCTCCATCGAGCGTCGCTAGTGCCTCTTCGGCGCGTTCTATATTAACATCCTTCTTACCGGGCTCAGGCTCTTTCCACATCTGAGCGCCCCCAGCGCCACAGCAAAGCCCATTGGTTTTGCAGCGCTTCATTTCCAGCAGGTCGGCATCTAGCACTTCTAGTACTGCCCGTGGGGCCTCGTAGATATTGTTTGCACGGCCCAGGTAGCAGGAATCGTGGAAAGTAATGCGGCGGCCTTTGAAAGACTCTCCACCCTCGGCTTTCACACGGCCTTCATTGATTAACTGCTGCAGGAAGGTGCTATGGTGAATAACCTCATACTCTCCGCCTAGCGCGGGATACTCGTTCTTAATCGTGTTAAAACAGTGTGGGCACGCCGTCACTACCTTCTTGATACCGTAGCCATTGAGGGTAGTAATGTTCTGCATGGCCTGCATTTGGAAAAGAAACTCATTACCGGCCCGCTTTGCGGGGTCGCCGGTGCAGGTTTCCTCCATACCCAATACAGCGTAGTTAACACCTACGTGCTCTAGAATACGGACGAAAGCCCGCGTAACTCGCTTATACCGATCATCAAAGGCACCAGCGCAGCCCACCCAAAACAATACTTCTGGGGTTTCGCCCCGGGCCGCCAGATCGGCCATCATCGGAACGGATACTTGACGTTTGGCAGTTTGCTCAGCCATTATAGCAGGTAATACTTGTCGAAGTGAGGTTAGAATACGGTGACTATGCTACCAGGGCAGCACAGGAACGCGGCCTTTTTAGGCCACCGTTGCGCTCTTATCGGCCACGTACAGATCATCGGCCCAGTTGAAGCGGTCCGATGGCGAGAAGGCCCAGGGAGCACCATTGTTCTCAATGTTGGAGAACATCACGTTTAGAGAATTTGGCGCCGCTGATTCTTCCAGTACTAAGAACCGACGCATCTCAATGATGCTTTCCAGCGGGTTGATATTCACTGGGCAGGCCTCAACGCAGGCATTACACGTAGTGCAAGCCCATAGCTCCTCCGGCGTGACGTAGCCCCGCAGCAATGTGTGGTTTTCTTTGTCTAGCTGCTCCTGGGGGTCGTGCTTAGCTTCCTTGCCGTACAGGTTAGGATTGAAGATAAGTGGCGAATTATACTTCTCCTCCATTCGGTCGCGCGTGTCCATGATGATTTTGCGCGGTGACAGGAGCTTGCCCGTGAGATTGGCAGGACACACCGATGTGCAGCGGCCGCACTCAGTGCAGGAATAGGCATGGAGTAGGTTGGTCCAAGCCAAGTCATTCACATCCTTGGCTCCGAAAGCAGTAGGCGCAGCCTCCGTACCCTCAGAAGCCGGTGGAGTAGGTACCTCGTACGTAGGATCCATCATGGCTTTCACTTCATGCGTGATGCTATCCACATTCGAGAACTGCCCTTGTGGCATCAGCCGCGAGAAGTACACGTTGGGGAAAGCCATGATAATATGGAAGTGCTTAGAGCTAGGCAGGTAGTTCAGGAAGCACAAAATTCCTACAATGTGAGCCCACCAGCCTACTCGCTCCAGCGCGTGTAAGGCCGTAGTATTTTCGGGTAATAGCCCAGTTAGAAACTGACTGATGGGAAAAGCACCCGGTAGGTCTTTCCCTTCCAGCTGATGAAGCTTCAGGTCGGCGGAGTTCATCAGGAACAGAGCGGCCATCAACGCTACCTCTATGTAGAGGATGATGTTTGCATCAAGCTTGGGCCAAGCACGCAACTCAGGACCCGTAAACCGACGAATACCTTTGACATTACGCCGCCACCAGAAAGCCGCTACGGCCAGAACTACCAGCGCACCTAATATCTCGTTGGTACCCGTTAGGGCTGAGTATAACGGCCCCAAGAATTGCAGAACTCGGTGCGTGCCAAACAGACCGTCTATCAGGATTTCTATTACTTCAATGTTGATGACAATGAAACCGACGTAAACTATCAGGTGGAGGATAGCTGGCGTCAGGCGCTTAAACATCTTCTGCTGACCGAAGGCCACCAATACTGTCTTCCAGAGACGTTCATTTACATGGCCGCTCATATCCCGGTCGCGCCCGACTAGAATATTGGCCCTAATCTTCCGTGCCTGCCAGATGAACAGACCGAAGCCCGCCACTGCTACTAGCAGGAAGAGAATGTTTTGGATGGAAAAGTGCACGGGAATTTGGGTAGGTTTGGAGTTTAAGCCGAAATATACTCGGTATGCATAACAAATTACAGCTTTTAGCTTTCTATGTTGCGCTCGAAATATTTTTTTTGCTTGACGCTTGCAGGTTGAGAAAGCTTTGCTACTTTTGTGCTCCCCAACGGCCACAACGCCTCCGGGGAACCACGAGCTGGTAATGTAGCTCAGTTGGTAGAGCACAGCACTGAAAATGCTGGTGTCGTTGGTTCGATTCCAACCATTACCACTAAAAGGCCCCTCATCTGGAATGAGGGGCCTTTTTGTTTTCAGCCTATTTTTCAAAATCAGGTTCGCCACACTGGATCAGCAGCGCACCTTCCTCTTTCGTTGGCGAGAAGTAGGCGTTCAAATAACTGTAGAGCCTTAACCCTGTGGCTTGAAACTTCCTAGCAACGCCATTGAAACTACGTTCAATTCCTGCCCTATCTGCTCGTTAGCAGTTTAAGCAAGCAGCAACCTATCTTGAAGATTGTAGTTTCTTTCGGTCCTATACTGGCTGCGTCCAATTAAGATGGCCATGTATAAATAGCTTATCCTAACTGGACGCAGTTATAAGAAACGCTAAATGCTCATGCCAGGAGGTAGTAGCTGGTCCACTATCCTAGCCTAGTAGTGCTGGATACAATGATCTGCGCCTTCTAGTTACTTGTCAAGCGTTGAAGTAGAGTTGACCTCTATAAGATGCGTACGGACTTCTTTTGCTTTTATTTGAGCAACTTTCGATGCAATACGCAATGTGTTAGGTGCAATTGCTCGTACGGCTTTATTATATTTTTTTACAAGAAACGACTTCTGGTTTAACCAGTAATACAGGTTAACACAACCTAAAGACATAGCAAGAAATACGACTATCCAGAACAGGTATGAAACTCCTGTTGTGTTGATCTTAGGAAAAAACAACAAAATAATATTACCGTAAAGAAATATAATAAAGGTATTCCCTCCATAATAACTTATAATCTCCTTTACTCGGTCACCAAGCCGTTTAGATATTAGCCAGGACACTACCCAGAATAATAAGAATGATATAATTCCAAAAGCGAAATACACATAGCTATTATGGGCTCGGTATGTCCTAGTGGATGCCATAATAACTATAAACTTAGCAAACCCAAGCTTTTGCATTTCTGCACCCACAGCTATTATAGAAGCTAGCACTAGTACATACAAAAGACAAGTCCTACCATCCCGATTCTTTACTCTAATATAGTTAGCAGTTAATCCACCGAATGTTATTAGCAATAGAGAATGAATAACGCTTGGTCCTATTTTATTTCCAATGCCAAAAAGATTTTCCCCTAAGTGAGTAAATGGGTGAGGAAGTACAGAAAATTTACCCTTCACAATTTCTGCTATGGCAATTAGCCCCGCAACTAACAGCACTTCTACGAGCACATTATACCGAAACCGAACCCACATCAAGATAAATACAAACGGAATCAAGAAGGTGTAATACTTGAATAGAAAAGCTTTACCCTCTTCATTGTATATAAATAACATTGTTCCTAAATACGTTTTAGGGGCGCCTCCTCCTTGTGTGAATATTGCCAGCCCGGCAAGAGTTATAAAGGCCAGATAACATACTATTGTCCTAGTCATCATTTTCTCAAGCACTACGGCTCCGCCCTTTTCTTTCCACACCTTAGCATATACGTACTCAATCATAAATCCAAATATGATGAGTAAAGCGGGCATGGAAGAACGCGTAAGGGCAATATGATATGGCAGGTGAAAAATGCTTAGCTTCTTTTGCAGAGAAAGCTTATCAAGCTCATAACCTGCCCCTTGCGAAATTCTAAAATGTGAAATCAATGCAAGCAATACGAAAAATAATCGAAGCAAGTCAAAGCTCTCAAGTCTTTTGGAGCTACTCATAACAGGAAATGTATTGAAAACAGAGTGGTTACTAAATAAGCAGAATACATGATCTACTACAATCATTAAATCACACACACTTAACAGTTATAACACAAGTATGAATTATATGCAGTATATAATATTACACTACTACACCATTAAATCATTAACATATCTACTCTTGGGCAAGAAATAATTATTAAATCAATCTACTTCTAATACAAGTATGATAATATCTTTCACAACGGCTACGATGCTAACAAAGCACTAATGCGCTGTCTTTTTTCTAAAGCGGGGTTAAACGTAAACTTTATACAACAGTATTTCAAGCTCAGCCATAAAATCTGTAACACTCTACTGGCTTGATAAGGCAGTAGCACTTTTTTGGGCGCAACCACTAACACCTTATTTTTAAATCATTATGCCTTTTTGGCCATCATGGCACTCTGCATTTGAAAGACTATCTTTCTTACATGCCGAGCTCCTTCCATTTCGAAAGCACTTGCTTCTCTAATGCAGCCTGTACTGTAGTGTGCAGTTCAGCAGGCTATGTGCGACTGAACTGGACTGCCGCAGTTGCTAGCACCTTTGCTTTGCAGCAAGTGTATGAGCAAACGACGCTTGCTATGCAGCGCTTAGGTTTGAACAAGATTTTGAGTAACCACGCCCATCGACGCCCGATTTCAGCTGAAATGCAGCAATGGTTGGCAGAAGTGTGGGTACCCAAAGCCATCCACGATGCGAACTACGGTTACTGCGCCATTGTGGAAAGCGAAGAAGCCCTGACCCGCTTAGCAGTTCGGGCAGTGGGCACAGTGGTTGGCAAACAAATTTCTTTTCGGTACTTCAACACGGTAGCGGAGGCCGAGGAGTGGTTGACCGCGCAATAAGAACGTTTTAGCTGCACACCACATGATTACTGACGTACATCGCGCTGAGCGCTTGCCTACAGTTATCTACCCCGACTCGGAACAAGCGGCCATTGCAGTTGCCCGCCAAATAGCAGATTTGATTCGCCAGTGTGAAACAGAGGGTCGGCCGTGTGTACTAGGTCTAGCTACGGGCTCTACTCCTACTCGGCTATACGAGGAACTAGTGTACTTGCACCAGCACGACGGACTGAGCTTTCGCAATGTTGTCACCTTTAATCTAGATGAGTACTACCCTATGGCGCCCGACTCGTTGCAGAGTTACGTGCGCTTTATGCACGAGTACCTGTTTGACCACATCGATATTCCGACTGCTCAAATCCATATTCCCGACGGGACCATTCCTCAGGCAGAAGTGAATGCGTTTTGCCAGCGCTACGAGGAGCAGATTCGGGCTGTAGGCGGCATCGACTTACAGGTACTGGGCATTGGCCGCACGGGTCACATTGGCTTTAATGAGCCGGGTTCAGGCTTGGGCTCCCGTACCCGCCTCATTACCCTCGACCACATCACCCGCACCGATGCAGCCTCCGACTTCTATGGGGAGGAGAACGTGCCACGAAGAGCTATTACCATGGGGGTAGGCACCATTCTGGAAGCCCGGCAGATTGTACTACTAGCCTGGGGCGAAGGCAAGGCTGCCGTAGTAAAACGCATGGTCGAAGGCGACATGACTGATTCGGTTCCCGCAACCTATTTGCAACAGCACGCGCACGTGCAGGTGGTGCTAGACCAAGCCGCTGGCGCGGAGCTAACCCGAACTAAGACCCCGTGGCTAGTGGGGGCTCAGCTAGACTGGACGAACGATGCACAAGTACGAAAAGCTGTAATAAGCCTAGCCCGAGCCCTACAAAAGCCTATTCTGAAACTTACCGACCAAGAATACAACGAACACGGGCTTTCAGAGCTGCTCGCTCAATCTGGCTTAGCGTACGACATCAATATCAAGGTCTTTAATCAGTTACAACGTACTATTACGGGGTGGCCGGGTGGTAAGCCTCACGCAGATGACACCAACCGCCCTGAGCGGGCGGCTCCATTTCCGAAGCGCATTCTAATATTTTCTCCTCACCCCGACGACGACGTAATTTCGATGGGGGGCACTCTACTCCGGCTTGTCGATCAGGGACATGAGGTGCACGTAGCCTACCAGACCTCCGGCAACATTGCGGTGTTTGATGACGAGGCTATTCGGTTTGCTGAGTTTGTAGCTGAGTACGACGAGGCTTTCCGCCTTGACGATCAACCGGCCAGCACGCTGTATCAGCGAGTTACGGAGTTTCTAAAAAACAAGGCGCCTGGCCAAGTAGACTCCGACGAGGTGCAACAGATAAAAGGCTTATTCGCCGAGGTGAAGCCAAGAGTGCCTGCCGCTATGCGGGCATTCCAGACGAGCAGGTACATTTCCTCAACTTGCCTTTCTATGAGACTGGACGAGTACGCAAAAAGCCTATTGGCGAAGAGGATATTCGCCTGACCATTGAGCTACTTAACCAAGTGCAGCCGCAGCAAGTGTATGCGGCCGGCGACTTATCGGACCCGCACGGCACGCACCGGGTATGCCTGGCAGCAATTTTTGAAGCTATCCACCGGCTAAAAGCCACCGACACAGCATGGCTACAGCACTGCTGGGTATGGCTATACCGCGGGGCTTGGCAAGAGTGGGACATTGACCAGATTGAAATGGCAGTGCCGCTTTCGCCCCAAGAACTTACGCGCAAGCGCCGTGCTATCTTCAAACACCAGTCGCAGAAAGACCGGCCATTGTTCCCAGGAGCCGACCAACGGGAGTTTTGGCAGCGGGCCGAGGAGCGCAACCGCACAACGGCCCAACTCTACGATTTACTAGGCCTACCGGAGTATGAAGCTATTGAGGCGTTTGTGCGCTGGCACTTTTAGCTGATGTAGTAGGCACGGCCTTCTTCTTAAGACGCTGTGGGACTACTGGAGTACATAGCTTCTGCCGGATAGTATCCGCTAGGTGATATCCTTGTACCGTTGCCCGCCGAAAGAACTCGCATGCTTCCTGGGTAGCGCCTTCTTGTTGCGCCACCCGGCCCAGAAGAAAATATACCTGACCGCTCCGGGGCGTAATTGTCAACACCTGCCAGTAGTCGGCGCGAGCAGCCCCGAAATCCTGTAGCTTGTAGTGTGCCAGCCCCCGGTACAACAGCATGCGCGCCATCAGGGTGGGTGCTGTTGTGTGGCGCAGGCCTGTCGAAAAGGTGCGAGTAGCCGCCCTAAACTGCCGCTGCCGGAATAATAAATTTTCGCCCTGGGCTAGCCAGGCGCGCGCCAGCGTAGTATCCAGAGCCAAAGCCCGGGCAAAATACTCTTGGGCCGACTTGGGGTGGGCAAGGGCCTTATGGCATTGACCAATGCGCAGCAATAGGGTCGCACGCTCGGTTTTGGAAGTAGTTTCACGCAGGGCCGCTAAGTAGTCGGCCCGAGCTGCAGTGTAGTTGTGATACACAAACTGCTCTACCTCACCACGGCGCCGCAGGGCTTTCAGGTAAGTGGGCTTGAAGTGCAGCGCTTCCGTGAAAAAGCTATGGGCCGTACTCCACTCACTTCTGGAGTATGCCTCTACCCCATCTTGGTAGTTGCTTACTGCCGTGACGTGGTCCATGGTAACCTTCACGGAAAGCATGAATACCAGCAGCCCAAATACAATCAAGGAAGTCAGCCAGTAGTCGCGACGCGTGAATTTTGGGCGCTGCTTGGGTATAGTCCGATAGTGCCGCTCGGCGGAAGCGGCTGGCCGGCGCGTGCGCAAGGGTGCGGGGGGCGGCATGGGCATCCCATATAAATGTTGAGTTTGATTCTGAAACTGCTGCCGACGACGTAGCTCTTCGGCACGGCGGGCAGCGAGTTGCAGCTGATAATCATACTGGGCGCGGCGCCCTACATCTCCCAAAACATGGTAGGCCGCGGCTACAGCCTTGAATAAGTCCTCATACAGGGCATTGCCGCCGTGCTTATCTGGATGATACTGCACAGCAAGCCGTTTGTAAGCTACTTTAATCTCTTGGGCCGTCGCAGTAGCCGGGACCCCCAGTACCTGATAGTAGTTCTGGCTCAAAATAGGGCAGTATAAGGTAAAAGTACGTCAATTTTCAGACACGCCGCTGCCTTTTCCGTAAGAAGGGGCTACCTGAAAAGCTAGCGCAGTCGCCGCTTTCTGACGTCTGTAACTGTAATATTGTTCCCCATCAATTTACTCCCACGTATGGGCCTCTTCTCCACCGACGACGACGATACCAAAACGCCCCGTACCGATAATATTATTGGTAATGTGAAAGGCTACCTTGACACCCGGATTGACCTGGTGCGCCTAGAAGTGCAAGAGAAGGCGAAAGTTGCCTTAGTCGGTACGCTGCACGGCGTTGCCATGGCAGCCATTGGCCTTTTCTTCTTCATCTTCCTGAATTTGTTTATTGCCCTGCTTCTCAACGATGTGTTGGACAGCCCATTCTGGGGGTTCGGCATCGTAGCAGCTTTCTACCTAGTATTGCTCATCATTTTTGTGGTGGGAGTTGATAAGAAGCTGTTCCAAGGTTTGGCAGACAAGCTGATGAACAACACTATTTACAAATCTGACAAACGCCAAGCTTAACCTAGTATATGGCCGATCTGCACAACCCCTTGTTTGAGGACGAAAAGGAGTTTCTGGAACGTCAGAAGCTGGAGTATGAGCGCGCCCTGATGGGTGACGTCGAAGAAATCAAAGCAAAAACCCAGGAGGTGAGCAAGTATGTAGCCATTGGCGCCGGCGTTTTGGGTGGCATTTGGTTACTCTCGAAAGCCTTTGGTGGCAAGAAGAAGCACGCTGAACTCGGCAACGACAAAGAGTACGAGCGTCACCGCTTGCACCAGGCAAGTCGTCCCCGGCGCCCGCTGGCTTCTACTACTGTGGATACTTCCGTAGCGGACGATCTTGGTTTTGGGGCTGGCCATCACCAGCAAGACCGGGGCCAGACTAGAGCGTATACTGGCTCTTCTACCGGCTTCTCCAACGCCTATACCAACGACAGCGACCCATTTGCTTCGGCACCTGCGCAGGGCTATACAGGACGGTACCCTATTGCTAGCTACCGCGGTACCCAGGCCACCGAGGAATCTTCGTCGGTGGTAGCCTCTGCTTTCAAGACTTTCCTGCAGTCTGATACAGGTAAGATGCTAGTGGCGCAGGCTTCGGCTGTTCTCATGGCTTACGTAGCAAAGAAAGCCAGCGAGTATTTACCAATCCTTAAAAATCCCGACCTTGCATCTTCTGGCCCCGTTCATGCGGAGCCCGAAACCAAGGATATTGAATTTACTTTCCACGACGACGCGGATGCGCCTCACTACTCTCTATGAAACTCTAAGCAAACGCCGAGCCCACGGCCAGAAGTCGCTGGCGGTCTTGCTAGACCCCGACCATCTGGACGAGACTAGTTGTCGGCATTTGCTTGAGCTAAGTGAGCAGCATACAGTAGATTACTTTTTTGTGGGCGGCAGCTTGGTGATGAATTCTCGCCAGGCTGCCTCATTCGTTTAATAAAATCTCACTCATCGGTGCCGGTGCTGCTGTTTCCTAGCCACAGCTTGCACCTAGATGACCAAGCCGACGGCATTCTATTGCTGTCGCTGATATCGGGCCGCAATCCTGAATTCCTAATTGGACAGCACGTTATTGCAGCGCCCCTACTACGCCAAAGTAACCTGCAAATTCTGCCTACGGGCTATATGCTAGTAGATACCGGCCGGCAAACTACTGCCAGCTATATGAGTGGTACCACACCGCTTCCGCACGATAAACCAGCCATTGCTGCATGCACGGCTATGGCGGGTGAGCAGCTAGGCTTGCGTTTGATGTACTTGGATGGTGGTAGCGGTGCCATGTATCCCGTTTCTGCGGCCATAATTCGGGCCGTACGCCAAGCGGTAGAAGTTCCTATCATTGTAGGGGGCGGTATCAACACAACCGAAAAAGCCCAGGCTGCCCTGGCTGCTGGCGCCGACGTTGTTGTTGTGGGCAATCAGATAGAGAAAGACCCTGGGTTCTTAGCCGACATGTCGGGGATAGTTCGCAGCTTCAACAGCTCCCGTATCACAGCTGATTTGTCCGACTAGTTTAGCAGCTATGTAGGAAGTCATCCATACAGAGAAAGCCC
>NZ_JZIR02000046.1:0-41752 GCF_000961955.2 Hymenobacter sp. AT01-02 | reverse complement strand
CGTCGCTAGCTGGTTGAGGGCGGGGCGGCTTTCAGGCAGCAGATCGGCCTTGCCCTGGTGGAACAACACGGTTGGCAGTACTACCGGCGTGGGCACCACTAGGGGAGCTGGGTTGCGGCGCACAGTATCCAAGCGGGCTGTATCTGGCGGGGTGGGCAGTGGCACCTGGCGCGGCGGCACGGGCGCGGCTGGTTTGGGCGCCGCGCCGGCCCCCGTTACGTTAATTGTAATGGGCGTGACGGCCCGCTGTCGGGTGGGGTAGTAGCCCTGGGTGAGGTAATAGGTCGTAGTGGCGCGCAGCTTAGTGGCGTAGGAATTGCCGGTAGCTAGGGGCTTCTTTAGCTCGGCATCGGCATACCAGCGCACATCTCGCCCCGATACCCGAATAGTAGTGGCTGCGTTGGCGCGCACCGTAGCCGCCGACTGCAGCTTGACGCGGTAAAACGTAAACGAACCAATGTCGCAGTCGCCCACTGGCTGGTAGGTTGCCTGGCCGGTTAGCTTTTCCAGTTTGGGGTCGTAGGTGAAGCTGATGGAGCCCTCACACCAGTAGCTAACGGGGCTGCGGCCCGTTTCTGTGAGCTTGCGCACGTGGTCTAGGCGCATGCCGGCGGCTGTGCGCGTAGCCTCCACCTGAAACGTGACAGATATGTTGGGTTGCTCACCCACTTCTTGGTAGAGGATGCCGAACAGGTCCGCATCCTTGCCCTTCTGTACCCGCATCTCCGACGGCCAAGTTTGTCCCGGTTCGCGGCTGTCGGTTTCCACGCCTTGCCAAATACCCGCCAAGGATTGCGCCTGGCCTGGTTTCACAAGCAATACCCCCAGAAAGACCACTAGTATTCTATACCACGTGCTGTTCTTCATTGCCACCAAGTACTCCTCAAGTTGAAGTCGAATGATACAAACCAATCTGCTAATAACACAAGGTACTGCGTCATAGTCTGGCTCTGATCTTTCACGTAGTGAGGTGCCTCTGGTTTGACTCCGCTGGAGAAGCTTATGTGCTCAAAGCTCCTGTTCTCAATCAGCTACGCAACCAACCCAGGGGTTACTTACTAACCGAGGTACGCCATATCTGCCGCCGTTAGCTTGATGCTGGCTGCCGCCAGGTTCTCGCGCAGATGGGCCAATGACGAAGTACCCGGGATTGGCAGAATCCAAGGCGACTTGTGCAGTAGCCAGGCCAGGTTGATTTGGGCGGGCGTAGCATGGTATTGACGAGCTACCTCGGCAATTTTGTCAAGCTGTTTGGGCAAGGCGTGGAGCAGGGAGAAGAAAGGAATGAGGGGAATGCCGTGTTGTTCACAGAGGTCCAGCACTTCCTCCCCGCCTGGGTTGGCGCCGTGGGGTAGCGATACGGTGGTACGCTGGGCATAGCTGTACATGTTCTCTACCGTTGCAATGGGCCCCAACTGCAAGCCGGCTTCCAGCTCGGCCCGCGTTACGTTGCTCAAGCCCACGTGCAGGATTTTTCCCTCCCGCTGCATCTCAAATAGGGCGCCTAGCTGCTCTGCCAGTGGCACCGGGCCGGGCCCCATCAGGCGCAGGTGTACCAACTGAATTTGCTCCTGCCGCAGGGTCCGCAAGTTGTTCTCAATGCTGGTGCGCAGGTTTTCGGGTGTGTTGAAGGGCACCCAACTTTTATCGGGTCGGCGGGTGGCGCCTACCTTGGTGCAAATAACTAAGTCAGCGGGGTAGGGATGTAGGGCTTCTGCTAGCAAGCGGTTCGTGACATCCTCTCCGTAGTAATCGGCGGTGTCCAGAAAGTTAACACCCGATTGCACCGCCGTGCGCAAGATTTCCAGGGCCTCAGCGCGGTTAGCTGGCTCGCCCCACACTTCTGGGCCCGTTAGGCGCATGGTGCCGTAGCCGAAACGGTTTACAGTAAGCGGGTGGGCTGAATGTTGGGCAATAGTAATCGTCATGGGTGGTAAGGAAAGAGGTGAAAACGACCGTGGGTTGGGGTTGGGTAGCGTAGGCGGTAGGTTAGCGCATTTGCCGCCTAAGGGTAGTAACTCAGTCTACCAGCGTATTGAACCTGGAATTGATATGCTGCCGCGCTTGCTTCTGAAACTCCTCGGGCGTTTGAGTGGTGTGCTGCTTGAAAAAACGACTGAAATACGGACGATCCTTAAAGCCTAGCAAGTAGGCTATTTCCTTGATGGTGTGCTCACTATGGATGATCTGCCGCTTTGCTTCCAGAATAATACGGTCATGAATAAGCTGCATACCGGTTTTGTCCAGCTTCTCTTTTAGTATCTGGTTTAGGCGTTTGGAGCTGATGCTGAGCTTGGCGGCGTAAAAATCGGTGTTCCGAATGTGCTGGTAGTTCATTTCCAGCAGCACCATGAAATCATAAACGCGTTTCTGGTTGACATCCTGCGTGGTGAATTCCTGCTCCTTCACCCGCACCAGGGTTAGGAGTAGTACTTTTAGTAACGACTTAAGAATCAGAAGACTGCTGTCGGGCTGTTCGTATTCTGAATCAATGAGTTCGTAGATTTTGTGTAGCTGGGTGGCCGTTGAAGCGTCAATAGGTAGGCACGAAAACTCTCCTTGGATATTGAAAATCTTGAAAACGTCGAGCAGGAATTCTTTCACGTCCTCGTCCAGCACTTCGCGACGAAAGGAAATCAGCACGCCCCGTTTACCGGCCTTATTAAGCTGGTGCACCCGGTAGGGCGGTATCAGGTACATCCAGTCGCCCTTCAATGCGTGCGTGGCGTCTTTCAGGGTGTGCAGGGCATTCTCGTTCTGAAGCCAGACAATTTCGAAGAACTCCCGCCGCACGGGGTCATCAAGGTAGCTGCCTGGGCAATTAGCCAAGTTCGTAACGTAGATCAGTGTGTCGTTTAGGGTGAAGGGCATAGGATACCTAGGTAAGGACGCCAAGCGGAGAGAAGCGGCTGTAAGCGAGGAGCAACGGGCAGGGAGTTTCTACTTCATGGCAC
Organism: Hymenobacter sp. AT01-02; assembly: GCF_000961955.2. Lineage (NCBI taxonomy): Bacteria > Pseudomonadati > Bacteroidota > Cytophagia > Cytophagales > Hymenobacteraceae > Hymenobacter > Hymenobacter sp. AT01-02. The sequence continues at coordinate 38,798 of NZ_JZIR02000046.1, read as the reverse complement.
TATCACTATTCTGAAATTACTACCTATTGCTGAGAAAAAATAGCTACTAGGCATTGTAGCGTTTCCAAATAGTCCCATATGATGCGCTGATTGTATAACCTGTTCCGCACCAGTACCCGGTACCTTTGCCAGCACTTTCACCCCGGGAGTACCTGCTGTCCATTTCACCGCTACCCTGATGCCGAGCCCAACCCAACAAACGCCTGCTGCTGCTGTGCACCGCAACCTGGAACTGGTTGTGCGCGAAAATCAGGCGCTACTAGAAAAAATCAACTTTGAGCAAGTGGCTGCGCTTCTGCCGCTGATTCAACAGGCCAATCGGATTTTTGTTGTGGGCGCCGGGCGTACAGGGTTGGCCCTGAAGGCCACTGCCATGCGACTTATGCATTTGGGCCTCAGTGTATTCGTGGTTGGTGAAACCACCACGCCCGCCATTGGAGCCGGCGACTTATTGTTGGCAGGCTCCGGCTCCGGCACTACAAGCAGCATTGTGAAGGCCGCCGAAAAAACGGTAGCCGCCCAAGGGCAGGTAGTAGCACTTTCTACTACTGCTGAGTCGCCCTTGGCCAAACTCGCCACCCAGGTAGTTGTGCTGCCGGCGGCACAAAAGCAGGATCATGGGGGCACCATTTCCCAGCAGTATGCCGGGAGCCTGTTCGAGCAAGCGGTGCTGCTTCTCGGTGATGCCCTGTTCCAGACTTTGTGGGCCCAAGACGGTACACCGGCCGAAGAACTTTGGAAAAGACACGCCAACCTGGAGTAACAATCAGGTTGTAGTTAATTGATTAACAGTAGATTAAAATTTGAATAACATGGCAAAGCTGCAAGTTGCAATTGACCTTCTGACCACCAAAGATGCCCTGGAACTCGCCGGGAAAGTGGCGCCTTACATTGATATCATTGAGCTGGGTACCCCGCTGATTAAGAGCGAAGGCTTGGCGGTTATCACCGCTATGAAGCAGGCTTTCCCTGATAAGCTGGTGTTTGCTGACTTCAAGACGGCCGATGCGGGCGAACTAGAGGCTGATATGGCCTTCAAGGCAGGCGCCGACTACATCACAATTCTGGGCGCTACGGGCAATGCTACCATTGAGGGAGCGGTGAAAGCCGCCAAAGCGCACGGCAGAGCGTGGTGGTAGACACTATTGGGGTTGCCGACCGTGTAAAGCGGGCGCAGGAAGTAACCGCCCTGGGCGTTGAGTTTGTGGAATTGCACGCTGGCCTCGACGAGCAGGCGCAGCCCGGCTACTCCATTCAGGTACTCATCGACGAAGCGGCTCGGGCTGGGGTACCAGTATCTATTGCTGGTGGCGTAAACGTAAAAACTATTGCCGCCGTGAAGCAGTCGGGCGTAGTAGTGGCCGTAGCTGGTGCCGCTATTTACGGAGCCGCTGACCCTGCTGCCGCTGCTAAGGAGCTGCGCGAGGCGCTGGATGCTGCGTAGAGCTGTGCTTCTACCTTAGTAGGTATAAAGAAAAGGCTGCCTCACACACGTGAGGCAGCCTTTTTTATGGTATAGCTAGCAAAGCTCACCTGGTAGTTTCTAGTTGGTTTATACGGCTTACTACTGGCTATCCTTGCTACCGAAAGCCGCTTTGCAGCGGAAGCGTTGGTATGGGACCCGGTTAGTAATTTCTAGTACCCGTTTCGGGCGCGGCGCTGAATGCGCGCCTCCCAACGTTTGCGTTTGGGAGCAATGCTGCCGCGTAGGTATTTCTCCATTACTAGTACAGCACACGGCGCCGCGGCCGTAGCCCCGAAGCCGGCATTTTCGAGGTACACTGCCACGGCTATCTTGGGGTTGTTGGCGGGGGCAAACCCAACGAAAGCCGCGTGGTCGTCGCCTTCATCATTTTGCACGGTGCCGGTTTTGCCAGCTACTGTAATGCCCACATCGGCCAAGCTGGAGGCGTCGGCGGTGCCGCCGCGCTGCATAACGGCTACCATACCGGGCACTAGCGCGGCAAAGTGGGCGCTGTCGATAAGGGTGCGGTGCTTTTCGGTAAAGCGCGGCAGTGGCCCACCCATTCCAACCTGGCGTACCAAGTGAGGTGTGTAGTACCAGCCGCGGTTGGCAATGATGGCGGCCATGTTGGCCATTTGCAGGCCCGTCAGGTTAATTTCGCCTTGTCCAATGCTGAGTGAGTAAATAGAGCGGTACGTCCAGCGAGTAGTACGGCGGGCCTTATCATAATACGCGGCGGTAGGTAGAAAGCCAGGCGCTTCGCGGGGCACATCCACGCCCAGCACCGAATCTAACCCAAACGACCGGACATAGCGCCGCCACAGTTCTAAGTTGGCGTGGCGGGTAGCCACCGTATCCACCGCAAGGCTGTCGGGCATACGGTTAATAAGGCTCTGCATTGTTTGGTAGAAGTACGGGTTACAGCTATACTTCAGCCCTAAAGTCAGGTTATTGGCCTGGGGGTGGCGGTGCACACAGCTCACCAGCGACTGGTCGCAGCGGAAGGCCGTGGCCGGCGTGATGGCGCCAAGCTGCAACGCCACGGCAGCATTTACTAGCTTAAACACGGAGCCGGGCGGGTTGGCCAGCATGGCGGGCCGGTTCAGCAAGGGCATATCTTCGTGCCCCAGCAGCGTAGCCCGCACCCCGGCCTGGTCGGGTGCGGTGATGGTAGCCGGGTCATACACGGGCGCCGATACGTAAGCCAAAATTTCCCCGGTTAGCGGATCTAGGGCCACGAGGTAGCCCCGGCGGCCGCCCAGCAATTTCTCGGCATAGGCCTGCAGCTTCACGTCAATAGTCAGGTGGAGATCCTGGCCTTGCTGAAAGGTAGTGTCTTTGGCCCAGGTGCCGTGCTGCTGACCCTTCGCGTCTACTAAAGGGTGCAAGTAGCCGTGGCGGCCGTTGAGCAGGCCGTTGTAGTACGTTTCAACCCCACCACTGCGTAAGCGGTAGAAGCGCCCCCGCCGGTAGCGCTTCGCTTGGCGGTAGAAGGCCTGTGCCTCCGCCCCTAAGTAGCCCAGCACGGGGGCACCCGCGCTAGTTGTGTACACGCGCTGTCGGCGTTCGGTTAGAAGGAGGTTGGGCCAGTTGGCGCTGTCGCGGCGTACGCGCTTGGCCTGGGCCGCGGTAATGCGAAGCTGAACCGGGTAGCCAGCCGGCATTCCTTCGTAGGGGAGGGCATCGGCAATGCGCCGCCGGACGGTCACGGAGTCCCAGCCGAGCAATAGGCCCAGGGCCAGCGTATCGAGTGGGGGGCGGCGTGGCAGCTTCAGCAGGTATTGTAGGCGGGTGTCTACTAGCACCGAGTCGTTGCGGTCAAGCACGCGGCCCCGGATGAGCGAGTCGGAAATCACTACGCGGCGCCGAGTGTATACCTCGCCGGTTTCGGGGTCCTGTGTTGGGGTATTCGTTTTTTGTTCGGGGGACGAGCAGGATGCTAGTCCTAGCACTAGAGCTAGCAAAATATTCTCCCACCGCTTAAAAGACGTGCGCATGGGGTAAAGCTAGCCAATTGCCGGAAGTCGGTTCTGCGCTTTTCGGTGAACAGATCTAATCAGTGCTTAAACCATGATACAACTGCTGTAGGTAGCACCCGTTTGTTTCACAGAACTGCCCGTTGGACTGTTACCTTACGGCCCGGCTCATCGTTGGGCATGTTGCTGGCAAGCGGTAGCATGCGGTTGCAGAGGAGACATCCAAACCAATTAGAGCAGCGCAAAAGCAGAACATACAGCTAGTGCCAGGGTTACTCGGAACACAGACTCCATTTGCATGAACTACTCTACCTACACTTCTGAGTTGTATGATCAGCCAGCGGTGGAAACCAGCGCGGCGCAGCCGTGGCCCGGGCTGCGGGTTGAACGCTATCAGTTGGCGGCGGGGGGAGTACCGGCGCATTTTCATGCCCAACACCTGTTGCTCATTCATCAGGCAGAGCAGGCGGTGCCCTCTCACCGCTCGAGTGGGAACCGGGTTGAGGAAGGGTTGTTCCGGGCCGGCGACGCAGGGTTGTATCCTGCCGGGGAGTACGGGCCTTCTGCCTGGAACGGCCCAGCCAACATCATCAATGTACATATCGACCTGCGTGGTTGGAAAATAAAGCCCGTCAAAGTCTAGACTTGGTGCGCTTCAGCCTGCGCGAACGGTTTCGGTTTGAGGATGGCCTGCTGTCTTACCTAGGAAGTCAATTACTGGCGGCGGCCGGGCGTGAGCATGCGCTTGGTCAACTCTACGCGGAGTCGCTGGTAAACACGCTGGGGTATCATCTCATCGAGCATCATGCTTCTTTTGAGCGGCGCATTGTGGGCGTTGGCATGCGGCTGCCAGCGGCGGTACTGGCGCGCATAGATAATTACGTGGAAGCCCATGCTGAACAGACTATCACGCTAGCGGCGCTGGCTGATTTAGCTAATCTAAGCGTCTTTCACTTCGCCCGGCGTTTTAAGCTGACTACCGGACGCTCGCCGTATCAATACGTGCTGGACTGGAAAATCAAGCGGGCTCAACAGTTGCTGCACGCTGGAGAGCTGCCTGTTGCCGCCATCAGCGACGCGCTTGGCTTTGCCTCGCCTGCCCACTTTTCGGCCGCGTTCAAGCGGGCTGTGGGCCAGAACCCACGCGCGTTTCAGCACCGCTAGTCTAGTGGGTAAAGGGAGCAAGAATTTGTAAGAAGTAAGCAGTAATCAGGCAGTGCGCCGGAGTGGTTACGGGGAAATTTGCAGCATGCAACAGGCAGTTACCCGCTGCTTTTACCCCACATCATTCCTATGTATACTCCAATTGCAGTAGACAATGGCATCCTGGGTGCCCAACCCAGCGCCCCAACGCCAGCAGAAGCCTTAGGCCTCTACTCAGACGAAGAGCTGGTGAAGAAGCTACCCGGCTTCACCAATCATTACGTCACCGTCAATGACATCCACCTCCACTATGTGGAAGGGGGGAGCGGCGAGCCGCTGATTTGCCTGCCGGGCTGGCCCCAAACCTGGTGGTCCTATCACCCGGTAGCGGCTCAGCTGGCCGCGCACTACCGCGTTATCATCCTGGATATCCGGGGCATGGGTACCTCCGAGAAGCCTGCCGCGGGCTACGACAAAAAGACCATGGCCCAGGACGTGTACGCCCTGACACAACTGCTCGGCCTGTCGAGAGTAGCATTGCTGGGCCATGACATCGGGGGAATGGTAGCCCTCAGCTTTGCCTTCAACTACCCAGATGCCACAGACAAGGTAATTTTGTTAGACGGCAGTCACCCCACCGAAGGCATGCGCTACATGACTATGCTGCCCGCCCCCGGCACCTTCGAGGCCAAGATGAATGGCGACAACCCCTACATGTGGTGGATGGCGTTCAACCAGACCAAGGAGCTGCCCGAACAGCTGCTGGCCGGCCGCTTCCGCTACCTGCTCGACTGGCTCTTTGGGTACGTGATGATTGACGAGCGCCACATGACGGAATTTGACCGGGAGGTGTACGCCGCCTCTTACAACCACCCCGACAGCATCCGGGCTGCCACTGGCTGGTACCAAGCCTTTAACCAGGACATTGCCGATGCCAATACCTACTCCCGCCTGACCATGCCCGTGCTGGGCATTGCGAGCTACGTGGCCTACAACCACATGAGTATGGGCCTGCCCCACATAGCCGAAAATGTGCAGGTTATTGGGCTCCAGGATAGTGGACACTACATGTTCGAGGAAAAGCCAGCCCAGGTACTAGAGGCGGTGTTCAACTTTCTGCAGTAACCCGAGCGCGCCAACTGGCCCGCACTACCGCTACGCCCCCGCATTGTTGCATGGCCTAGGCCTCTACACTGACACTACTGGCCGATTGCATCCGGGCTTGCCGCCGGAAGTACACGAAAAACGGAAGCCCTGTCAGAATGAGGCCTAGGCCTAGCAGCGACTGAGTCGGTTGCGTAATGAGCGTGTGCCCGGTGAACGTAAGGGCGAACAGGATGAGTAGAAGCTGCACAAAGGGGTAGCCCGGCACCGGACCTGGTATGCGGCCCTGGCGCTTCATTTTTACCACGGCCACCGCCAGCAGGCCATAAAACAGGAAGGTGGCAAAAATGACCAGGTCCGTCAGCCGCTCAAAGGTGCCGGAGATAATTAGCAGGCTGCTCCAGGCAAATGTGTAGGCCAGTGCGCGGTAGGGTGTGCGGAAGCGGGGGTGCACTGCCGCCGCTGATGGAAAGAAATACCCTTCCTGGGCCATGCGGAAATGCACACGGGTGTGCGAGAGCAGCACCGAGTTGAGCGTGCCAAATACGCTCACCAGTATCAAGACCGTAACACCTGTCTTGCCCCACTTGCCCAGCAAGGCCTCCGCTACCACTGCCGCCCCAATTTCGTTTGGGCCCACGGCCGCCAACTGGCCTAGAGGCAAGGTGCGCAGGTACACGTAGTTGATCAGTACGTACAGCACAATGGCTATGCTTACGCCACCGATGATGGCGCGGGGTACGTTGCGCCGTGGGTTTTTGATTTCGCCCGTGACAAAGGAAAGGTCTACCCAGCCATCATAGGCCCAGAACACGCTAAGCAGGGCCCCAAAAAATGCACTACCCAACGACACCTCCCGTATGGGTACTACTGCCGCCGTGGTGCCGCTCGTGTCAGGAGAGGCCAGAAACAAGCCCGCGAGGATGAGCAGGAGAATGCCCCCAATTTTGGCCGCTGTAAAGACGTTGCTGAGCCGCCCGCTTTCACTCACCCCGCGGTAGTTTACCCAGGTAAGCGCGGCCGTGGTAGTAATAGCCAAGAGCTTAATGCCAGAGTCAGCAAATGGGTAAATGAGCCCGCCGATGGAGAAGTGGGCCCAGGCTTGGGCCGGGTTGGGCAGGGGTAGCAGGGCGTTAACGGATTGAGCGAAAATGAAAGCCAGAGCCGCCACCGAAGCGGAGCCAATGATGGCGAAATCTGTCCACCCAAACAGAAACGAAGCAAAATTGCCAAACGACAGCCGTAGGTACTCGTACACCCCGCCCGATTCTTCCGTGAGCGAGGCCATGCCCGACAGGTTCAGGGCCCCACAAATAGTCACTAGGCCCGCCACCACCCAAGCGGCCAAGATCCATTCCGCGCTTAGGCCACTCTGCGCCAGCGGTACAATCTTCTTGAACACGCCGGACCCAATCACAATGCCCGCTACCAGCAACGTGCCGCTTACTACCCCAAAGGCTCGAACCAAAGTAACAGGGGCGGCAACGGGTGGCTTTTCTGGATCTTTCATTTTATCAAGGTAAACGGGTTTGCTACTGAGCAGCCCGATGCTGGTTTGCAACATAGATAGCAAAGGAGGACAGCACAGGCCCCAAGTCTTAACTCCTACCTATGCGTGTAGCTAAACAGGCTGCTGCTGCCCGGAGTCGAGTAAGCGCCGGTGGTAATTAATCTGGCCCAAGTGATAGGCCAGATGAGTGGCCAGATGCACCAGGAAATATTCGGTCGATGTCTTCTGGTCAAATACCAGGATGGGGTATTCCCGCGTCAATATGTCGGGGTTTACTTGCTCTAGTGATACATCTACTTTGCAGCTGGTGTCCTGTAGCATTTCCAGCAGCTCCAGCCGAGGAATATTTTTTAGCGAAAATTCCAATTCGCGGTGCCGGGTATACGCTATACCGCCAAGTTCAGCCCCGATATAGGTGTTCAGATTGCCGACCAAATGCAGACATAGGTTGCCGGCCGAATTAGCTATACCTTTTTCAACGCGCCAGATTAGATGCTCGTCGTTGTACAAGGTGAGTTCTTGCTGCACCCGATTTAGGTCACGTTGAAACAACTGGCGGAGAGTATCAATGAGCATATATAGGGGGCGTTTGCTTGGATCAGCGCTTAGTTTTACTTCGGTAAATGGTTTAAAGGGCACACAAAGAGTGTATCTCAGCACTAACTATTTTACTTCGGTAAATGGTTTAAAGGGCACACAAAGAGTGTATCTCAGCACTAACTAGTATCCATGCCGGGCACGGCTCTGAATACGCGCTTCCCAACGTTTGCGCTTGGGGGCAATATTACCGCGTAGGTACTTCTCCATAACTAAGGCGGCGCAGGGCGCGGCAGCATCCGCTCCAAAGCCCCCATTTTCTATATACACCGCTACGGCAATCTGGGGGTTATCGGCGGGGGCAAAGCCCACGAAAGCGGCATGGTCGTCGCCTTCGTCGTTTTGCACGGTGCCGGTTTTTCCAGCCACCGTAATACCTACGTCCTCTAGGCTAGAGGCATCGGCCGTGCCGCCCTTCTGCATTACGGCTATCATGCCGGGTATGAGGGCGGCGAAATGGGCGCTATCCACTAGGGTATAACGCTTCTCGGTGAAGCGTGGCAACGGTCCATCATCGCCCACGCTTCGCACCAGGTGCGGAGGGTAATACCAGCCGCGGTTGGCAATGATGGCGGCCATGTTGGCCATTTGTAGGCCCGTCATATTGATTTCGCCCTGGCCAATGCTGAGCGAGTAGATGGAGCGGTACCGCCACCGGGTGGTGCCCCGGGCCTTATCGTAGTACTCGGGGGTAGGAAGGAAACCCGGTGCCTCGCGCGGTATGTCTACGCCCAGCACCGAGTCTAGGCCAAACGAGCGGACGTAGCGGCGCCACTCGGCTAGGTTGACGTGGCGGGCAGCTACAGTGTCCTGCACTAAACTATCGGGTACGTAGTTGATGAGTTTCCCCATTACCTGATAGAAGTAGGGGTTGCAACTGTACTTGAGCCCGGCGGTAAGGTTGCTCGGCGCCGGGTGCTTATGCACGCAGCTGACGAGTTTCTGGTCGCAACGAAAGCTGGTAGAGAGGGTGATGGCGCCCAATTGCAACGCCACGGCGGCATTCACTAGCTTGAACACGGAGCCGGGCGGATTAAAGCGCATAGCCGGCCGGTTCAGCAGCGGCATGCCTTCCTGTTGCAGCAGCTTGGCGCGTACCCCAGCCAAATCGGGAGCGGTAATGGTGGCGGGCTTGTAGATGGGCGCCGACACGTAGGCCAGTATTTCCCCGGTACGTGGGTCCAGCGCTACCAGGTACCCTTTACGGCGACCCAGGAGTTGCTCCGCGTAGGCTTGTAGCTTTATATCAAGGGTCAGGTGCAAATCCTGGCCTTGCTGAAAGGTAGTGTCGGGTGCCCAGCTGCCCTGCGTCTGGCCTTGCTCATCCACCAAGGGATGCAGCGTGCCCCGGCGCCCGTTAAGAATGCCATTATAGTAGCCTTCTATACCACTGTTGCGCAGTTGGTAGAAACGGCCCCGGCGGTAGCGCTGAGCTTGGTTATAAAATGCCTCCGCCTCGGCTGCCATGTAGCCTAGCGCATGGGCGCCCACGCTGGTGGTATAGGTGCGCTGGCGGCTTTCGGTCAGGGTGAGGATAGGCCAGTCACGGCTTTTGCGGCGTACCCGTGCCGCTTCGGCTGCGGTGAGGCGCAGCTGTACCGGGTACCCCGCAGGGGCTTCCTCGTACGGCAGGGCATCGGCAATGCGCCTGCGGATGGTAGTGGCCCCAACCCAGTAACTGGCCTAGCGCCAGCGTATCAAGCGGCGGTCGGCGCGGGAGTTTTAAGAGGTATTGCGGACGAGTGGCTACCAGTACCGAATCGTGGCGGTCCAGAATACGGCCGCGCTGCGGCACTTCGGGCAGCACGATGCGCCGCTTGGTATAAACAATGCTCGTATCAGGAGCCTGAGGTGGGATGTCAGTTTGTTGTTGAAATGAGGAACAGGTGACCAGCACCAAAAACGCAGTAAGTAAACTCATTCTCCAAGTTGCAAACAGGTAAAGCCACGGATACCCGGGGTACTCTACGCAGTTGCCGAGTTCCTAGATGTGTCGCCCAAACTAGGGAGTGCGGGTTACCTGCTGCCAATACTGAGAGGACCGCCGCCAGGCTCTCCGTAGCTTCTACTTCGCTCAGAGCTCTGTCGCAAGATCAAGCGAAACGTACCTGCTTCACTTTCAAGACGTAGATGCTTTGCTGTCGCAGAGTCACCTACAGGATCTTGTCATTTTCAGCTTACTCACTCTGGTTTGCTAGGCCTCAAAGGTGAGTTAACCAACTCTTAACACTTCTCTTTTGGCTTATCCCTAAGTGGAAGGAGAGTATTATTAAAGTGCGATTTGCATGTGAAGGCACAGCATTCTGACTCAAACTACATGCCTTTTGAAACTGATTGTATAATGCTGACAATCAGTTATATGATTGTAATAGCAGTCATGTAATAGTAGGCCAGCCTTTAGATAGAAATCGTAATTGTATTTAGGGAATAACAAGCGGTGAGTACACTACTTCGCTGCTGGCCTAAACAAGTACCCTGCCCGTGTAAAATGTTGATAATAAGTCTGTAAGGTCAAACAAATGTGCGGTGTTTGTTGATGACATCGGTGGCCAACTAACTGAGATAGAGTCCGTTGGAATAGACGAGCAAGCAAACCTTGCTCTTGACCCTTTATCCTTCTGAGCTATGAACACAGACGACCTGAAACAACTCATCAAAGACGGCCTCTCGGCCCAACGGGCCGGCAGCCAAGTGGCAGCCCAAGCCACCGACGAAATCCTCAACGATGCCAAGCACCCCGAGCTGAAAGCCGCCCTGCAGGAAGGCAACGAAACCTCCAAGAAGTGGGCCCAGCGTATTGAGGATGCCATTTCTGAAGTAGGCGGTGCCGAAAACCAGAACAACGAAATCCTGGAGGCCCACTACCGCGTGAGCAAGGAAATCCGGGCCAAAGCCACTTCCGACACCACGCGCGACCTGGGCATCATTGCCAGCGGCCAGCTGGCCCTGCACTACTGGATTGCTTCCTTCGGCACGGTAGCCTCGTATGCCTCCTCCGCCGGCCTCACCCAAACCGAGCAGAATCTGAAAGCCTGCGTGCAAGAAGCCAAGCAAGCCGACGACAAGCACACCGACATCGCCCAGCGGATTCTCGCCGAGCAAGGCCAGGAATAGGGGCAACCCTCTCTATAGCAGTCCTGCTGACCGTAACGCAACCGCGCCGCTTGGATAGCTCCAGGCGGCGCGGTTTTGCTTTGTTATTAAGGTACTAGTGGGTACTCGGCCCCGTGTGATAGTTGATCAGGTATTCTAAACTTGTGCTACATACCTAATAACTATGTTAGAGAATAATGCTTTTTTGCATATGGCTTTAGAAAAAGCTTTTTATTATAATATAACTCGAATACATCAATTAATTGATTTGAAAATTGAACAATAGATGCATGCCTTCCTCTTAAAACATCAGTCCTGAATCTCTCTCCAACAACAGATGCACTTTCTCTGCCATGCGCTACAGCATTTCTCCTTTCAACTAACTCATCAATAATAGTTCTTGTTATCGGATCTATTGTGAAATTCTTAATTCCAAAAACGTTAATAACCTCAAGTATGGTCTTTGTCCATACGTTCTGAAGATTGGAGGAAAAGATAGTTTCACTAATGGTGAGTGTGCTTTCACTCTCCATTTCGCTAAAGACTTCTGCTGATTTTGAAAGAAAATTTTCATATTTACAATCTCTTAACGCTTTTAATTTATTTATATGAGATATTGATCTAAAGGTGTTTGCATAATGAAGACTCTTAATATTATTAGAACTTATGTAAGAAAGAGTGTTTTCAATTAACTCATTCACTGTTTTTTCTAACGCAGCATAAAGATGGACTTGAAATAGTCCACGCATGATTTTTACTTCAATTGAAGTAAGATCCATTGTGTTATTCGGTTCAAGTGAGGCAATGTAATTCAGATATGTTAATGCTTCGCTAAATCGGCCTCTTGCCTTTGTTCTTACGTTTGTAAAACTCATGATATTAATTTTTCTTTAACATAATTTATTCGTTGTGTAAGTTTGCTTCTAGAGTTAGTAGCGCCAGTTGTTAATCGATTAAGCTCTTCATCATCTAGTAAAGGAATAAGCTTGCTGGCATCAATCTTTTGCTTGCTGTTTATCGCATCAGCAATACCAACAACTATAGCTTCATATAAGACTAAGGGAGTTATATTTTTTCTGGTACCTCTAACAATGCCATTTGGCAAAGAGTCATTAGCAAATTTAAATGTTTTATTAAATAATGTCTTAAGCTCATTCTTGTTCTTAAATGAAGAGGTTTTGAATGACATATAATCATTTAAAAAACCTTTTACACTATGTGTAAAAGCTTCTCTATTTTCATAATACGCAAAAAATTTCAAAACGAGTTCCTCTAGATTTCCTGTTCGCTCAGCTTTTTCCGTTAATTTTACAACGGATTTAAAATCTGTGTTCTCAGAACATGATTTGATGAAATCATTAAAATCGCCGAGATAAACACAGTTTCTTATTTCTTGTGGATGAAGTATGATTCCGCCAGTATTGAGACGCTCAAATAAATCATATCTTAAATTAAAATCACTTCTATCATTAAGAACAGTTACGCGAATAGGACGAGTTAGAAACGTAAGTTGAAATGATTTTGGCAAGTCATTATACTGTATGCCATTTAAAGTGTTTAATTTGTCTAATCCAGTTATTTTTAATTTATGACAATTCTTATTTACTTTCTTGATGGTTTCATCGTTGCCAATAAAATTAATTATTGTAGTCAAACGTTGAAGCCCATCAATAACTTCCCATGTGGCGTCTTTATTAGTAGCCATGAATAAACTAGGCACAGGTATGCCAAGAAATATAGATTCAATTAGCTGTGATTGACGGACTTCATCCCATATAAAATGTCTTTGATATTCAGGTGCAACGTCTATAGCATCCTCTGCTATCATATCATAGAGTTGTCTGACAGTTATGTCATAACTGTCAAAAGCAACTGATCGACGGTTACTATCTAACTGTTCTTGAATTTTTACAGTGTCCATTATTACTTATAATAAAAATTTTGCTGAGGAATACTGGTTTAAGTATTCCCTCTACATATTCCGGCGGTACTGTCCGCCTACTTCAAACAGCGCATTTGTAATCTGGCCGAGCGAGCAAAATTTCACGGTTTCCATCAGTTCCTCGAAGAGGTTGCCGTTGGCTACGGCTACTTGTTGCAACTGCTTCAGGCGCTGCTCTGTGGTGCCGGCGTTGCGGGCGTGCAGGTTCTGCAGCATCGTGATTTGATACTGCTTTTCCTCCTCCGTGGCGCGGATAACCTCGGCCGGGATGACTGTGGGCGAGCCTTTCGAGGAGAGGAAGGTGTTCACGCCGATGATGGGATACTCGCCCGTGTGCTTGAGCATCTCGTAGTGCATGCTTTCCTCCTGAATTTTGCCGCGCTGGTACATGGTTTCCATGGCGCCCAGCACGCCGCCGCGCTCTGTAATCCGGTCGAACTCGGCCAGTACGGCTTCCTCTACCAGATCGGTGAGTTCCTCAATGATGAAGGAGCCCTGCAGCGGATTCTCGTTTTTGGCCAGGCCTAGCTCCCGGTTGATGATGAGCTGGATAGCCATGGCTCGGCGCACCGATTCCTCCGTGGGCGTGGTGATGGCCTCATCGTAAGCGTTGGTGTGCAGAGAGTTGCAGTTGTCGTAGATGGCGTAGAGGGCCTGCAGCGTGGTGCGGATATCGTTGAAGTCGATTTCCTGGGCGTGCAAGCTTCGGCCGCTGGTCTGGATGTGGTACTTCAACATCTGCGAGCGGGCGTTGGCGCCGTACTTCAGCTTCATGGCCTTGGCCCAGATGCGGCGCGCCACGCGGCCAATTACGGCGTACTCCGGGTCGATGCCGTTGGAGAAGAAGAACGACAGGTTGGGGGCGAAGTCGTTCACGTCCATGCCCCGGCTCACGTAGTACTCCACGAAGGTGAAGCCGTTGCTGAGCGTAAGGGCCAGCTGGGTAATGGGGTTGGCACCCGCCTCGGCAATGTGGTAGCCGGAAATCGACACCGAGTAGAAGTTGCGAACCTTTTCCTTGATGAAGTACTCCTGCACGTCGCCCATGAGGCGCAGGGCAAACTCGGTGGAGAAGATGCAGGTGTTCTGGGCCTGGTCTTCCTTCAGGATGTCGGCCTGCACGGTACCGCGCACCTGGCTGAGCGTGCGCGCCTTGATGGTAGCGTACACGTCGGCGGGCAGCACCTGGTCGCCGGTCACGCCGAGCAGCATGAGGCCTAGGCCATCATTGCCGGCGGGCAGCTCGCCCTGGTAGTGGGGGCGAGCCAAGCCTTTCTCCTGATAGATATGATTGATCTTAGCGTCAACCTCTGCCTCTAGGCCATTCTCCTTTATATACAGTTCGCACTGCTGGTCGATGGCCGCGTTCATGAAGAAAGCCGCCAGCGTAGCCGCCGGACCGTTGATGGTCATAGACACCGAGGTGCTGGGATTAGCCAGGTTGAAGCCCGAATACAGCTTCTTGGCATCGTCGAGGCAAGCGATGCTCACGCCGGCATTACCGATTTTGCCGTAGATGTCGGGCCGTAGGTCGGGGTCTTCGCCGTAAAGCGTCACCGAGTCGAAGGCCGTGCTCAGGCGCTTGGCCGGCAGGCCCGCCGATACGTAGTGGAAGCGGCGGTTAGTACGTTCGGGGCCACCTTCGCCCGCAAACATGCGGGTAGGATCTTCTCCCTCGCGCTTGAAGGGAAACACACCCGCCGTGTAGGGGAACTCGCCGGGCACGTTTTCCTGGAGCTGCCAGCGCAGCAAATCACCCCACGCGGTGTAGCGCGGCAGGCTGACCTTCGGAATCTGCTGGTTGGATAGGCTGGTGGTGTGGGTCTGGATGCGGATTTCCTTGTCGCGCACCTTGAACACAAACTCCGGGGCTTTGTAGGCGGCTACCTTTTGCGGCCAGGTCTCCAGGAGTTTCCAGTTCTGTCCGTCCAGCCGAAGCTTGATCTCATCGAAGGTGCTCTCCAGGCCGGTGATGAGGTTTGCTGAGCTGGGGGCGTTGCTGCTGTTCCCGGCGCCAGGTCCTCCAGCGGTGGTGTTTCCGGGGAGGCTTTGGACGGCTCCGATGGCTTGCCGGATTCCGTAGAGTTGCTGAGCAGTGTCAGCTTGTTTTTGAACCCACTGATCATATTGGCGGTTGGTTTCGGCTATTTCAGAAAGATAACGTGTGCGGTGAGGCGGAATGATATAAATCTTTTCCGAGTCCTCTTTGCTGGTTTCAAGTTGAGAGGCAAAGGGCACCCCCGTCTTAGCTTCTACGGTACCCAGCACGGCGCGGTAGAGGCGGTTCATGCCGGGGTCGTTGAACTGGGAAGCAATGGTGCCGAACACCGGCATCTCATCTAGGGGCTTGTCCCAGAGTTGGTGGTTGCGCTGGAATTGCTTGCGCACATCGCGCAGAGCGTCGAGGGCGCCGCGCTTGTCGAACTTGTTAAGGGCAATGACGTCGGCAAAATCGAGCATGTCGATTTTCTCCAGCTGGGTGGCGGCACCGTACTCGGGCGTCATCACGTACAGGCTGGCGTCGGAGTGCTCAATGATTTCGGTGTCCGACTGGCCGATGCCCGAGGTTTCGAGGATGATCAGGTCGAAGTCGGCGGCACGCACCACGTCCACGGCATCCTGCACATACTTGCTCAGGGCCAGGTTGCTCTGGCGCGTGGCCAGGCTGCGCATGTACACCCGCGGCGAGTTGATGGCGTTCATCCGAATTCGGTCGCCGAGCAGAGCCCCGCCGGTTTTGCGCTTGCTGGGGTCTACGGAAATAATAGCAATGGTCTTCTCCGGGAAATCAAGCAGGAAGCGGCGCACCAGCTCATCTACTAAACTCGACTTACCCGCGCCACCCGTACCGGTGATACCGAGGATGGGCGCTTTCTTGGCTGCGGCCGGAGTAGGTCGATACGCTGGTCGTTGCCCGCTTCCGACTTCTGAAAATCAGCAATCAGCTGGCCTTTTACGCGCTCAAACTCCTGGGGGAAGTTTTCGGCGGCAGAAATCAGGCGGCCAATGCTACGGGCGTCTTTCTCCTTTATGTGGCCGGCCTCGCCGTTGAGGTTCTGGCCGGTGGGGAAGTCCGACTTTTGGAGCAGGTCGTTGATCATGCCCTGCAGGCCCATGGCGCGGCCGTGGTCGGGGGAGTAGATGCGAGTGATGCCGTAAGCCTCGAGCTCCTCAATCTCGGAAGGCAGAATTACGCCGCCGCCGCCGCCGAAGATCTTCACGTGGCCGGCGCCGCGTTCCTTCAGCAGGTCAAACATGTACTTGAAGTACTCGTTGTGGCCGCCCTGGTAGGAAGTAATGGCAATGGCCTGGGCATCTTCCTGAATGGCGCAGTCCACGATTTCCTGCACCGAGCGGTTGTGACCCAGGTGAATTACCTCGGCGCCGCTGCTCTGAATAATGCGGCGCATGATATTGATGGCGGCGTCGTGCCCATCAAACAGGGCCGCCGCCGTTACGATACGAACGTGGTTCTGGGGCTTATACGGAGCTACGGGAGCTGCTTGCATAGCGAGGTCGGAATTGGGTGGAATTTGGGGTAACGAAGGTACGAAAAAAGCCCCGGCGGGGGAGGCGGGGGCTTTTTGGAAATAGTCCTACTAATCCATTTCTACTTTCAAGCTTCATTTATCGACACCTAACTAATGGAGGAAATTTTAGGTGCAGTAATCGTTAAAAGCTTTTTCGCCTTGTTAGGCAGATCGGTCCGCTGGGTATTTTTTCGAGGTTCCTTAGGGCCTCACGAAACGCTCGTATTCCGATTATCTAGAAGATGCCTTTAGCAATGTATCTATTACTCTTGCCCTGGTAGTTCTGTTGGGACTTATGGTAAGCTCGCGGTAAGCTATTGCAGTTCTAACCAACCTGTTGAATAGACAAGTAACTATAAAAACTTATTCCGTCATCACGGTGAAGTAGAGGCTGGGCTGCATGGGGTGGAGGGTCCAGGCGGCTTCGCTGTTCTCGCGTTCTACTACCACCTGCTTGGCTTGGCGGGTGACGGGGATAGAGAAGTACTTGTCCCACGGGTCCGTCTTCTCACTTTGCAGCCATTGAATGGTAGCCACCACCGGCTGAGCATCTAGCTGAATTTCGTAGGGCCGCAAGTCTACTGTAAGCCAGCCGCGCTGCTTGTTGGTGCAGATTAGCTGAACGTCTTTCGAGAGTAGCGCACGGCCAGGCTTGCCCTGCTCTAGGGTATACAGGTTCAGGCGGAAGCGGAGTTGCTCGTAGTTGTTGGTGGCGAGGAAGACATGAAACTCCTCTAGGTAGGTATGATGCGTGGGCCGCAGCACGGTGCCAAATTCCCAGCCCCACTCATCATCCACGGTTTCTTTGCCGCTAGAACCGCCCATCCAGAAAACATCGGCCTTTTCCTTATTACGACCTAACAAACCAGGGTGAACCCGGCGGTGCTCTACCACTACATCGCGTAATGCTTGTTCTTGGGGAGCCAGCCGAAACTCGCGCTGGCCAGCGGCCAGCGCTGCCGGCACTACCACGTGCCGGGTGAAGCCTACGCACGAAACAACGAGGGTATCGCGCAAGTCGGGTAGGCGTAGTAGGTAGTGGCCGTGCTCATCGGCTACGGTGCCCAGCCCCCGGCCCGGTACCCCCAGCGTGGCGAAAGGCACTGGTGCGCCGGTTTGAGCGTGTACAACTCGGCCTTCAATGATGGTTTGGGCCCTTACGCTGGTAGCTAGCAGCCACAGCAGCAGGAAAACAAGAACACTACGAAACATTAGATGAATAAAGGCAGCACGACCCTCTAGCTAAAATCGGCGCAATATAGGCGCCGTATGGGCGGGAGCGGAGAGAATGTAGGCGGGAATAAAAAAACAGCTGAGCCACCATGTAAGTGACTCAGCTGTTTTTCGGGGTAGCGAAAAGAGCACTAAGCTATTTTGCGGCTTGCTTCTCTAAAGCCTGTAGGAGGTCATCGGCAGCTTTTTCAATATCAGCATAGCCTTGCTGCGCGGCGCGCTCCTTGGCCGCAATAAGGCCATCGCGATGCACCGTTTTGAAGTCGCCGTAGGGGAAGTGGTAGCGACCTTTGGTGTCTTCGCCCTTGCTTTCGTCAAGGCCGAGGTGCCATTGGCCATACTCAGCTACTTCGTGCTTTTCCAGAAACTTGTTTTCCTGGCTGGAGTCGGGGTTGTGCTGGCCCCAATGGCCTTCATCGTTTTTGAGTTTGCCCTCCTGAATAAGCTGCTTAGCAAACTTGACGGCTTCAGGATTCAGTTTCATGCTCATGAGGGGAGAAGTTGGGTGAACGGAAAGTGTAGGGCGGATAGTCCGCTTCCCATATGGGTACGCGCCCACTATGCTTTCCGTTAAGGTTGAGCTGTAGCTCGCTAAGGTGTCAGAGGAAGGTTATGCTATCTAGTCTTGGTATGACTGCACGCTAAGATTCATGCTGGGACTAACTGGATACAGCTGCCACTGTGCCTGACTTTTGTCGCGAACGTAGGCGCGGTGGAATGGGTCGGGGAAGGCGGCAGGTACGCTCAGGTGCTTACCCTTCGTCATGGGCTCGTCGTTATCAAGCCATTGTAGGGCTAAGGCAATTTTTTGATCCTTTTTCAGGTGCAGGTTGTATGGCCGCAAATCAACCTTAACCCAGCCAGTGTGCTGGTCACCGAGTACAAACTGCATATCTTGGTTGGTGAGCGGGGTGGTGGGGCGGTTCTCCTCCACGGCATAGAGCATCACCCGAAAGCGCACGAATCGGAAGTTATTGAGCTCTACGTACAGCGAAAAAGCATCCACGAAACAATTGTCGGAAGGAGTAAGGAAAGTGCCGACTTCCCACCCGCGTTTGTCCTTGGGCAAGCTGTCTTTGGGGGCCCAGTTGCTCCAGTGCGCCATGCCCCCCGTGCCTTCCCGGCCCAGCACCTGCGGCCGGAGCTTGCCGTGGCGGACGGCTACTTCCGTAAGCTGGGTGGCTTGCGGAGTAAGGAGTATAGCCGGGTGTTGCCTCAGTTCCGCTGCAAGCCGCTTTTGAGCCATGAACCCCACGCACGATATTATTACAGTATCAGTAGGCAAAGCCTGCTCCAAGGGCTGTAACCGAAACAGTCCGACCTCATTGGCTACCGTGCCTAAAGGCTTGCCTTTCACCCCCACGGAGGCATACGGAACCGGCTCATGAGTGTCGGCTCGGACAATGGTACCCTGCGTAATTCCCTGCCCAAGAACTGGAGTAGGATAGCCAAGCCAACTCAGCAACACAAGTAAAATACTACCTAATGGAAGTATACCAGGAAATAGGGTAGTGGTAGAAGCCTTGTGGCCCTGTGTAAGTGGATAGGGATGGTAATAAGCAGGTGCCATAGCTCAAGCAGGTGTTGGATTGCTAGCAAGAGCAAGCCGCATGGGCAGGAGTTGCATGAGTGACCCGGTAAGAGCGCATTAAAAGCACGACTCCCCGCTGACAAACTATGCCAGCGGGGAGTCGTGGACCTGCCTGCTACTACCTCACAGAGGCTACACAAATTGGTGGCCGCCGTGTTGTCCGTTGTGCCGAGCATCTAGGTCGCGGTTGAGCTGAAAGGCGGCGCTGATAAGTGCTAAGTGAGTAAAGGCCTGGGGATAATTGCCAATCTGCTCGCCTTGGGGGCCAATCTGCTCGGAGTAGAGGCCTAAAGGGCTAGCAAAGCCTAATAGCTTCTCAAACAGCAGGCGCGCCTTGTCTAGCTCGCCGCCCCGCGAAAGGTTTTCGATGTACCAAAACGAGCACATAGTGAAGGTGCCCTCTTCACCGGCCAAGCCGTCGGTAGCACCGTCCTTGGCATGGTAGCGGAACATCAGGGAGTCAAGTGCCAATTCCTGCTCAATGGTGCGCATGGTGGCTTGCCAGCGCGGTTCGGCGGGGCTGAACATGCGAATCAAGGGTAGTAGTAGGACGGTGGCGTCGAGCACGTGCCCACCTTTGTACTGCACAAAGGCCTGCTTCTTCTCGCTCCAATAGTGGGTGTACACTTCCTCGTAAATTTCGTCGCGGGTGCGGATCCATTCCACCAGCGGCGCTGGAAACGACCGGTCGCGGGCAATGCGAATGGCGCGGTCGAGGGCAACCCAGCACATCATCTTGCCCGATAGGAACTGCCGCTCCTCGTCCCGAACTTCCCAGATGCCATGGTCGGGCCGTTGCCAGTTTTGCGTCACAAAGTCTACAAGGCGGCATACGTGTTGCCAGAAATCGTAGGTAATGGCCCCACCATACTTATTATAGAGGTAGATGGTATCGAGCAGTTCCCCGTAAATATCGAGCTGAAACTGTTGGGCGGCCCCATTGCCAATGCGCACAGGGCGGGAGCCACGGTAGCCCTCTAGGTGTGTAAGCTCTTTCTCGGGTAGGTCGGAAGTGCCATCTACGGCGTACATTAGCTGCAAGTCCTCGGCCCGCTCCAGGCCTTCAAGCCGCTCCATAATCCAGCGCAGGAACGACTTCGATTCTTCGGTGAAGCCCAGGCGCAGAAAGGCGTACATAGTAAAGGCCGCATCCCGAATCCAGGTGTAGCGGTAGTCCCAATTGCGGTTGCCGCCTACGCATTCGGGCAGGCTGAAGGTGGCGGCTGCCACCGTAGAGCCGTGCTGCAGGGAAGTCAGCAGCTTAAGGGTAATGGCCGAGCGCAAAACCGTTTCGCGCCAGCGCCCCGTGTACGTGCTGCTTTCCACCCATTCCCGCCAGAAGCTCAGCGTGTCGTGGAAGGCGGCTTGGGTATAGTGGGCTAGGTCTCGGGCAATGAAGGTGGGGTCCTCAATGGGGGTAGCCTCAATCACAAAGCCTGCCGTGTCGCCGGCCTGTAGCGTCCAGCTGCCAGCAGCATCGTCCTGCTCCGCGGCAAAGGGCTGGTTGCCCAGCAGTCGGAACTGAAAACCATCGGGGCCCGTGCTACGAAACAACAGGCTTCCGTCGTCCTGAGCCTGCACTTCGTGGGCGGTGCGCGCGTAGTCGAAGCGGGGGGCGCACCGCATTTGGAATTCCATAGTACCCTTCACTACCCGCAGTATTCGAACCACGGCGCAGTTCTGCTCGTGGCGCTTCACGGGCATGAAGTCCGTTAGCTCGGCAATACCATCATCGGTGAAGAAGCGGGTAAGTAGGATGCCGGTATCGGGGAGGTAGAGTTGCTTGCTGCGGACGGCCTCGCCCACGGGCTGCAGAAGCCAGGAACCGCCTTTTTCTACATCTAGCAGTGCGGCAAAAATGGTGGGCGAATCAAAGCGCGTAAAGGGCAGATAGTCCAGGGAGCCAGCCTTCGAAACCAGGGCCACCGTGTGCAGGTTACCAATAAGGCCATAGTCTTCTAGGGGGGTAGCTTGGGTCATACAGGATAGGTGTTTGTCGTGCTTAACGCAGAATAGTCCATGCCTGCCGAGTTCGGGGGCAAAAACGCCAAAAAATAGAACGGTTTAGGGTAGTACTAAAGGCTGGCTCAGCTGGCCAGCGCCCGTACGTTGTTGCTTTCTGAGCTTGCCAGGGCCAGTGCCCTGCACGAGGAGCCTCCAAGCACTTTAGCTTTTCCGGGCCTAATCTGCTACCTTCGCGGTTGGAAAAAACCGCCTCTAGTGAAGAACATTCGCAATTTCTGCATCATTGCTCATATCGACCACGGCAAAAGCACCCTGGCCGACCGCCTGCTGGAATTCACCCAGACTGTGGCTAAGCGCGATATGCAAGCCCAGCTGCTCGACAACATGGACTTGGAGCGGGAGCGGGGCATTACTATCAAGAGCCACGCCATCCAGATGCAGTATCAGTACAAAGGTGAGCAGTACACGCTCAACCTGATTGATACGCCTGGCCACGTCGATTTTAGTTACGAAGTATCCCGTTCCATTGCCGCCTGCGAAGGCGCTCTGCTGATTGTGGATTCTTCCCAGGGCATTGAAGCCCAAACCATCTCGAACCTTTACCTGGCTATTGGCTCCGATTTGACCATCATCCCGGTTCTCAATAAGATCGATCTGCCGCACTCCATGCCGGAGGAGGTATCCGATGAAATTGTGGACCTGATTGGCTGCGACCGGGACGAAATCATTCACGCCTCGGGTAAGGCAGGTATCGGTATTGAAGATATTCTGAACGCCATCTGTGAGCGTATTCCGGCCCCCCAGGGAGACCCGGAGGCTCCGCTACAGGCGCTTATCTTCGACTCGGTGTTCAACTCGTACCGGGGTATTGAGGTGCTGTTCCGCATTAAAAATGGCACCATGCGCAAGGGCGACAAGCTCCGTTTCATGGCCACTGGTAAGGAATACGGCGCCGACGAAATCGGTATTCTGGGCCTCAACCAGGAGCCCCGCCCCGAAATGCGCGCTGGCAACGTAGGCTACCTTATCTCAGGCATCAAAGAAGCCCGGGAGGTAAAAGTAGGCGACACCATTACGCACGTTACGAATCCGACTAAGGAAGCCATTCAGGGCTTTGCCGACGTAAAGCCCATGGTATTTGCGGGTATCTACCCCGTTGATACCACCGAGTATGAGGAATTGCGCTCGTGCATGGAAAAGCTTCAGCTCAACGACGCCTCCTTGGTTTGGGAGCCCGAAACGTCGGTGGCGCTGGGCTTCGGCTTCCGGTGCGGCTTCCTGGGCATGCTGCACATGGAAATTGTGCAGGAGCGCCTGGAGCGCGAGTTCAATATGACGGTGATTACCACCGTGCCTTCGGTACAGTTCCACGCCACTGGCACCAAAGATCAGCTGCTGACCATCAACGCCCCGTCGGAAATGCCGGAGCCGAACATGATCAAACTGATTGAGGAGCCGTACATCAAGGCGCAGATTATCACCGCTTCTGACTATGTGGGGCCCATCATCACCCTGTGCATGGAGAAGCGTGGCATCATTAAGGGCCAAAGCTACCTGACTTCTGAGCGGGTAGAAATGAGCTTCGAACTGCCACTGTCAGAAATCGTGTTCGACTTCTTCGACAAGCTCAAGACCATTTCCCGCGGGTATGCTTCTCTCGACTACGAGCTGATCGGCTTCCGGGAGTCTGACATGGTGAAGCTCGACATCATGCTCAACGGGGAGAAAGTAGATGCCCTGTCGGCCATTGTGCACCGTTCCAAGAGCTACGAGTGGGGCAAGCGCCTCTGCGAAAAACTACGGGAACTGTTGCCACGTCAGCAATTTGAAATTGCCATCCAGGCTAGCATAGGGCAGAAGATTGTAGCCCGTGAAACGGTGAAGGCCCTACGCAAAAACGTAATTGCCAAATGCTACGGCGGCGACATTTCGCGGAAGCGGAAGCTGCTGGAGAAGCAAAAAGAAGGTAAAAAGCGGATGCGCCAAGTGGGCTCCGTAGAAATTCCTCAAGAGGCCTTCCTGGCTGTCCTGAAAATCGATTAATGAAAAAAACGCGCCCCATTGAGGCGCGTTTTTTTTTGCGTCTGCTTTACCTGTTTTTTCACCTCATACACTTCTTGACACGGCGTGGTATGACTTATTCACCCAACACATGTCTGACAACCTCACCAAGAACTGTACGAGCCAAGAGCAGTTAGAAAAGATCCGTAAAGGGCAGGAGCGCAAGTTCCGCTGGCGCGATGATTGGCCTGCTATGGAAGCTACGCTGGTAGCCAACGGCAACGCCGCCATTCGTGAGTACAACCGCACGCATCAAGTTGATAGCATTCTTCCCGAATAACCCTAACTCCGCATGAACACCGCTTCTGAGCAGACTACCACCTACCAACTCATCGACGGCAAGAAAACAGCCGAAGACATCAAAATCGAAATTGCCGCTGAAGTAGAGAAACTCAAAGCCAGTGGCCAGAAAGTGCCGCACTTGGCCGCCATCTTGGTAGGCCATGACGGCGGCTCTGAAACGTATGTGCGCAACAAGGTGCTGGCCTGTGAGCGGGTAGGATACGGTAGCACACTGCTGCGCTATGAAGATACTATCACGGAAGCCGAACTGCTGGCTAAGGTTGAAGAGCTGAACCAGGACCCCGAAATTGATGGCTTTATCGTGCAGCTTCCCTTACCCCGCCACATCGACCCCGAAAAGGTGATTGAGGCTATTCGGCCCGAGAAGGATGTGGACGGTTTCCATCCCATGAACATTGGTCGCATGGTGACGGGGTTGCCCGCCTTGCTCCCCGCTACCCCTTCGGGTATTGTGGAGCTTTTAAAGCGCTATCAGATTAAGACCAGCGGCAAGCACTGCGTGGTTATCGGTCGATCCAACATTGTGGGCACACCCGTTAGTATCTTGCTGGCTAAGAACTTAGAGCCTGGCAACTGCACGGTTACTTTATGTCATTCGCGTACTGCAAACCTGGCCGAAATCACGCGTCAGGCTGACATCGTGGTAGCGGCGCTTGGCCGACCAGAATTCGTGACAGGCGACATGGTGAAGCCAGGCGCAGTAGTAATTGACGTGGGTACTACGCGGGTAGAAGATGCCAGCCGTAAGTCTGGTTTCGTGCTGAAGGGCGACGTAAATTTTGCGGAGGTGGCACCGCTAGCCTCCTACATTACGCCTGTACCCGGCGGCGTTGGTCCCATGACCATTGCCATGTTGCTGCTAAACACCCTGCGGGCAGCCAAGGGGGAGGTCTATCCGAAGTAAGAAACGGACGGGATATGCTAGTGGGAAACGATGAGGTAGCTCAGCAGAGCGAGTTCAAGCGCCACTTCGCCCGTCAAAATCCAATATATACCGTCTCAGCCTTTTAGAAGTCGGAACGGTGTACTACTTTTAAAGTCGGACTGTTGGAAAGGGCAGGGCGCGCAGGCGTTCTGTCTCTCATCCAGCGGCCCGACTTACTTTTAGAATACCAGAGTTTTGCTGCACGAACTTCCCGTTACGTCGGCTGCCCCGACCAGTGGGGCCCGGCGCTTGCCCTGCCCCTCATGGAGCAGTTTTACACCATTCAAGGCGAAGGCTACAACACTGGCCGCGCCGCCTACTTTGTGCGCCTTGGCGGCTGCGATGTTGGTTGCGTGTGGTGCGATGTGAAAGAGTCGTGGGACGCTGACGCTCATCCCCGAGTAGCTGTTGCTGATATTGTGACCATGGCTACGGCTCATGCCGGGCGCAATGTGGTGATTACCGGGGGCGAGCCCCTCATGCACAACCTTGGGCCGCTCACAACTGCCCTTCAAACGGCCGGCTGCCAAACCTGGATTGAAACGAGCGGTGCCTACCCGCTGAGTGGTCAGTGGGATTGGATTTGCGTTTCGCCCAAGAAATTTAAGGCGCCGCTGCCCGAAGTGCTGGCTGCGGCGCACGAGCTAAAGATCATCATCTTCAACAAGTCTGACTTTGCTTGGGCCGAGCAACATGCCGCCCAGGTGAGTCCAACGTGTCGACTTTACTTGCAGCCCGAGTGGAGCAAGGCTCCCCAGATGATGCCCCTGATTGTGGACTATGTGAAGGAGAATCCTAAGTGGCAAGTATCGCTGCAAACGCACAAATTTCTCGACATCCCGTAGCCTATATCTCGCCCCACCCCATATGCGTCTTTTGTTGCCCGCTTCGTTAGTCGTGCTGTTATCGTGCGGTATGCTGTTGCCCTTGGCCGCTCCCGCTCAGACCAAACCCATAACTACCAACACCAAAGCCCGCAACTTGTGGGAAAAGGCGCAGGCCCAAGCCAAGGACCGGGATTTTACCAAGGCTATTGAAACGCTCACCCAACTTAACCAGAAGTTTCCGTCGCTGGGGGAGCCTTATCTGCTGAAAGGCTCCTTGCTGAAAGCCATGGGCGACAATCGTCCGGCGTTTGAGGCCTACCGTATGGGGATCAGCAAAATACCCCTCGACCCCACTCGTGCTAGCGACTACTACGCATTGGGTGAGCTAGCTATGAGCTTCGGAGAGTACGCTACCGCCGCCGATAGCTACCGAAAGTACCTTAAGACGGCCCCTAAGAGCAACCGCAATGGCCCGCGTGTGCAACGGCAACTGCTCAACTGTGAGTTTGCTCAGAAAGCAATGGCGTCGCCCACCGGACCTCAGCCAGAGCGCCTGGGTGAGCCGCTGAACACCTTCCGGTTTCAGTATTTTCCCGCCCTCACTGCGGATAGTCGTTTCCTGTTGTTCACGGGGCGCCCAGCAGCCGATAGTGGGGAGGACCTGTTTATCAGCCGATTTGCCAAGGAGGGCACAATTGGAGCGCCAGTTCCTATCTCACCAGCCATCAATACGCCCTACAATGAAGGAGCCGGCACCATTGCCGGCGACGGCAAGACGCTGGTATTTGCTTCCTGCGACCGGCCCAACTCCGTTGGTAACTGCGACCTATACATCTCGCGGCGCACGGGCAACTCCTGGAGCAAGCCGCAAAACCTGGGTCGCAATGTAAACTCCCCGGAGTGGGATTCTCAGCCGACGCTGTCCGCCGACGGGCGTACCCTGTACTTCACCAGTACTCGCCGGGGCGGGCGAGGCCAGGAGGATATTTACGTTACTACTCTTGGGGCCGATGGCAACTGGAGCCCCGCCCGCAACTTGGGCGAGCCGGTAAATACCTCGGGTAAGGATATGGCTCCTTTCATTCACGCTAGCGGTACTACCCTCTACTACGTCACCGATGGTCTAGTAGGCATGGGCGGGCTAGATGTGTACCGATGTGAGCAGCAGGCAGCAAACAAGTGGAGTATTCCCCAAAACTTGGGCTATCCGCTCAATACCTTCGAAAATGAAGCCTCTTTATTTATCAGCTCCGACAATCGGCGGGGCTTTTGCTCCCGCTCCCGGGCGGCCGAAGCGGGCGTCAAGCAAGAACGAGACCGTCCTGTAGAGCTATTCAGCTTCGAAGTACCCCAGGCTGTACGGGCACGAGAAACCAGCACCTACACCCAAGGGCGGGTGTTCGATGCCATCACCAAAAAGCCTATTGCTGCTGATGTGCAGCTCTACGACCTCAATACAGATGAGCTGGTACAATACGTTGCCTCGGATAGTGAGAACGGCGAGTATACCGTAGTCTTGAATGAAGGACGGCAGTACGCCATGTACGCGGCTGCAAATAAGTACCTCATGAAAAGCCTGAGCTTTGACTACAGTGATAAGCGTGCCTTCGACCCACTTACCCTAGACATTTACTTGGAACCCGTACGGTCAGGTCGTAGCATTGTACTTAACAACTTGTTTTTCGACACCAACCAGTTTGAGCTCAAGCCCAAGTCCCGAACCGAACTCAACCGGCTGATTGCCTTTATGAAGCAGTACCCGGATGTGCAGGTAGAAATCTCGGGCCATACCGATGATGTCGGGTCGGATGAGGACAACTTGACCTTGTCTCAGAACCGGGCAAAAGCAGTGTACAGCTACTTGGTAGGACAAGGCGTAAAAGCCCCACGCTTGCGCTTTCGCGGCTATGGCGAAACCAAACCGCTCAATCCGAACGACTCAGATCAGCACCGTCAGCAGAACAGACGAATAGAGTTTCGCATTCTTTAGCATCAAACCCGCTTTGTCCGCTATAAAAGCCTTGTCTACTGCTGTAGGCAAGCTTTTATGCATTGTAGTATTTGTTTTTAATAGCACTATTAGAAGTCTGATAATGAGATGTGTCTAATTCTATAGTAAAAGTGATGGAATATAATAGTTATAAAATTTCTTTTTATTATTAAATATTTAAGGGCTACGTTTGATCAGTTGCTAACTCATCGGTACAGGACATAATCCTCTTTTGCTGCCGTCGATGAAAATAGCTGCCAAACTGATTCACACTTATTTAGTCATTTTGCCAATGTTAATCCACATGAAAAAAGCTTACTTTCTTGCATGCGCACTTTTAGGGCTACAGAGCACCACATCTGCACTGCCAGTATCCGCTGGAGATGGCTCATCGGGAGTGCATGCGCGTGCCACCGCTCTTACTCGCTCTATTGCCGAAAAGGCCCACCTCGACGAAGGCCAGTACTTGCGCGTGAAGCAGCTGAACACCAAAATGTTAACGGAAATGGATGAGATTAAATCCCGTTATACTGCTGATCAAGCAATGCTCGATCAACACTTGGCCGAAATTCAAGCCAGATACGAAGCTGATTTGATGGCTTTGCTGCGTCCGGCACAAGTGGCAGTATACCAGCAGGCTCGAACTAGCATGACAGCATTGGGACGTTCGCCCCGATAAAAACCCGCTACCCATTGTCCTGGGGGGAGTAATGAATGTCTCCCTCCAGGCAACGGGAAAGATAATGCTTGAGAAAAATTATATTATTGCAACAATATATTGACTTTGTTATAAATATATAGTAAATTAATTCTTTCAATATCTGCATTAGCACCAGCCTTTTCACTCGGTGCTCATACTCTCGTGCTGCACTCTCCATTTTCCATCTTAACACCCACTACACGGTTATGAAAAAAGTATTGACTCTACTTGCGCTGGCCTGCATGTGTGCTGCCGGCCACGATAGCCAAGCTGGCCCAGGCGATGGTGCCCGGCTTCGGGAGCGAGCCACCGAACTCACGCGTAACCTCGCCGCCAAAACTGCCCTCAACGAAGGCCAGTACGTGAAGGTGCGCCAACTCAATCTGCGCCTACTGACCGAGATGAACGAAGCGCGTAAGATTACTAATGATGCAGCTGCCATGGACGCTGCCGTAGCTGATATTCAACTCCGTTACGAGTGGGACTTGGCTACTATTCTACGGCCCCGCCAGATGGCCGTGTATGACCAGACAAAACAGAACATGACTGCGCTAAGCACCCGTTAGAAACAGCTTGAACTAGGTAAAGCAAAGACGTATGTAATCAACTAGTTACTCCATAAAAAAAGCCCGCATTACGCGCTTTATGGAGGGAGTGCGTCTAGCGCTGATCAATGCTTACGTAATCACGCTCGGTTTCGCCAGTGTAAATCTGGCGGGGACGACCAATGGGTTCCTTGTTTTCGCGCATTTCTTTCCACTGGGCAATCCAGCCGGGAAGACGGCCTAGGGCAAACATCACTGTGAACATTTCGGTAGGAATACCGATGGCGCGGTAAATGATGCCGGAATAGAAGTCAACGTTGGGGTAC
Organism: Hymenobacter sp. AT01-02; assembly: GCF_000961955.2. NCBI lineage: Bacteria > Pseudomonadati > Bacteroidota > Cytophagia > Cytophagales > Hymenobacteraceae > Hymenobacter > Hymenobacter sp. AT01-02. The sequence goes on along the minus strand of NZ_JZIR02000046.1, from coordinate 9,972 downwards.
AGCTTACGGTCTACGAAGTACTGGTCCGTAAGAGCGGCCTGCTCCAACTCCTGAGCAATCTTCAGGAGAGGGTCATCAATACCCAAGGCAGCTAGTACTTCATCGGCGGCCTTCTTGATGATTTTGGCGCGGGGGTCAAAGTTCTTGTACACGCGGTGACCAAAGCCCATCAGACGGAACGAGTCGTTTTTGTCTTTAGCCTTTGCAATAAATTTGCTCGTGTCTCCGCCGTCGCGCTGAATAGCTTGCAGCATCTCCAATACTTCCTGGTTGGCACCACCGTGCAGGGGACCCCACAGGGCGTTGATGCCAGCTGAAACCGAGCCGTACAAGGAAGCGTTGGCCGAGCCAACCAAGCGCACCGTGGAGGTAGAGCAGTTCTGCTCGTGGTCGGCGTGCAGAATGAGCAGCTTGTTGAGGGCGCTCACAATGCGTGGGTCGATTTCATACTTCTCCGTGGGGAAGCTGAACATCATGTACAGGAAGTTCGAGCAGTAGTCGAGGTCATTGCGCGGGTAATTCAGCGGATGACCCATGTTGTTCTTGTACGTCCAAGCCGCAATGGTCGAAATCTTGGCCATGAGACGAATTACGTTCAGGTCGATTTCCTCCTTGCTCAGGTCGGGCGATACGCTTTCGGGGTAGAAAGCCGTGAGCGAGCAAATCAGGCTGCTCAGAATAGCCATTGGATGGGCTGCCGAGGGAAAGCCGTCGAAAATCTTGCGCACGTCCTCGTGCACCAAAGTATGCTTGGTGATTTGGAGGCTGAAGTTGTCAAGCTCAGCCTGGTTGGGCAGCTTGCCATAGATCAGGAGGTAGGCAACCTCAATAAACGTAGACTTCTCTGCCAGTTGCTCAATGGGGTAGCCGCGGTAGCGTAGAATGCCTTCTTCACCATCAAGGAAGGTGATGGCGCTCTTGGTAGCACCGGTGTTTTTGTAACCAGAATCCAGGGTTACGTAGCCAGTCTGGTCGCGCAGTTTGCCGATGTCGAAAGCTTTTTCGTGTTCGGAGCCTTCAATGACGGGTAAGGAATAGGTTTTGCCGTCAAGGGTAAGTTCAGCAGATTCTGCCATAAGCGTAGAGTAAGGGGGTGGGGTTACGGGGCGAAACTAAAGAATTACGGACAAGGCCGAAAGCCCCATGAGCGTTGAGATCTATACTACAAAACCCAAGCGGTTGTTGTTTGCCGCAGGCTCTGCCACAAATAAACATCCGCCAGTCCATATGTGCAGTATGAACTTCACTTTTTGATACAAGCATAATGGGGAAGATGCTGGTAGTCTGTTAGTAAAAACTAGGTTGCTGGCAATCTACTTGCCGATGCAAAACTGGGTAAAGATGCTCGTCAGCAAGTCATCGTTGCTGATTTCGCCAGTTATCTGCCCTAGGGCGGCCAGTGCATGGCGTAAATCGGCAGCTAGCAATTCCGTACCCGTACCGGCTTCCAAACCGAGTACTACTGCATCAAGGTGCTGCAAGGCTTGCTCCAAGCTGCGGGCATGCCGCACGTTGGTAACGATGGTACTGCTACCCGTCCGGTCGAGTCCTTCGCCCCGCACTAGAGCCAGCAAGGTTTCACGAAGTTCATCTAGTCCATCGCCCCGGGAAGCCGCAATGAGTACAGTGCTGGGGCGGTGCTGGAAAGAGGATAGCTCGGCATCGGAAGCTACATCCAGCTTGTTTCCAACGGCCAGTACTGGAACGCCTGCTGGAGCATGTAGTACCTCAATCTCTGCTTCAAGCTGCTGGGGGGTAGTATTTGTTATATCAAATAGATATAAAACCAAAGCGGCCTGCTGAACCCGCTTTAGGGTGCGCTCTACCCCAATAGATTCTACTACATCTGTGGTGTCGCGCAAGCCAGCCGTATCCACGAACCGGAACCGAATCCCGTCGATGCTTACTTCATCTTCAATTAAGTCCCGGGTAGTACCAGCAATGTCGGAAACGATGGCCCGCTCCTCATTAAGCAGGGCATTGAGCAGGGTGCTTTTACCCGCATTAGGACGCCCCGCAATGACTGAGGTAACCCCATGCTTGATGACATTGCCCAATGCAAATGAACGTAGTAAGCGTCGCACTAGGCCTTGTACCTCTTGCAACAAGATTACTAGGCCAGTGCGGTCGGCAAACTCTACATCTTCCTCTCCGAAATCCAGTTCCAACTCTAGGAGGGCCGCGAAATGTATTAACCGGCTGCGGAGTTCTTTCAGCTCTTGTGAGAAGCCGCCCCGCATCTGGCGCATGGCTACTTGGTGTGAAAGCTGAGAATCCGAAGCAATAAGGTCGGCTACAGCTTCGGCCTGAGCCAAGTCGAAGGCGCCGTGTAGGAAAGCACGTTTGGTAAACTCCCCGGCCTCGGCTAAGCGGGCGCCCCGCCGCACAAAAAGACTTAGTAACTCCTGCACAATGTAGTCGGAGCCGTGGGCACTGATTTCAACTACATCCTCGCGGGTATAGGAGTGAGGAGAACGGTACAGAGAAACGACTACTTCGTCAATAATTCGCTCGCCCTCCCGAATGGTGCCGTAGTGCAAGGTATGGCCTGCCTGGTCGCGCAGACGCTTGCCAATGAATACGCCATCCGTGATGCTGATTGCCTGCGGTCCAGAAAGACGGACAAGCGCAATGGCACCTGCACCCGGCGGCGTGGACAGGGCAACAATGGTATCGGAAAGCGAAGGAGGGAGCAAGGAAGCCACGGGGGAGAGGGCTAAGGGTGTTGAAACAGTCAGTGGCCGTGAGGGTGAATTGACTCCCTAGCGTACCTGCCTGATGGCGGTGGAGAGGGGCCAGCGGGCCACTAAGCGTAAGCTACAAAAGGGTACTGCAACGAGTTAGTCCGTCACGAAAAGGTTGCGGCTAACTTCTGCCGATACGAGGTATTTATCAGAGTTGTTGACTCTGATTTCAAGAGAGTTGTCAAATACTATCTTATCCAGTACTTCAATATGCGCACCCAAATTCAGGCCTACCTTGTCGAGGTACTGTAGGAAGGGAACGGACGTATTCTTGACGGCCGTTACGGTACCTTGGTCACCAGGGTACAGGTCGGCTAGCAGGCGGTGCTGGGGCCGGAGGATGGCGCCCTCTGCGGTGGGGATGGGGTCGCCGTGCGGGTCGAGCTGAGGGAAACCCAAAAACTCATCCAGCCGGCGAATCAGCAGGTCAGAGTCGATGTGTTCCATCTGCTCGGCCACATCATGGACCTCATCCCAACTGAAGTTCAGCTGCTGCACCAGAAACACTTCCCAGAGACGATGCTTCCGGATGGTGAGGAGTGCCAACCGCCGGCCCTCGGCTGTTAGCGATACTCCGCGGTACCGGGTGTAATGCAAGAGGCCCTTCTCGCCGAGGCGACGCAACATATCCGTGACGGAGGCCGCCCGGGTTTGCAATTCCTCCGCAACACGGTTGGTGCTGACCTCAACGCCGGGCTGGGCTTCTGCAAGCTTAAAAATGGCCTTTAGATAGTTTTCCTCGGTGTAGCTAGGCATGAGTGTCAAGTAAGAAGTAAAAAAGAAGAAGTAAAAACCGGGGCGGCCAACTAGACGATAATGTCCGGCTGGCCGCCCGTATAGTTACCTCTTGCTTTCTAGCCGGTTTACTACCATTTGATGAGCGCGGAAGCCCAAGTAAAGCCCGAGCCAAAGGCGGCCAAGCATACCAAGTCGCCGCGCTTAATGCGGCCTTCCTGAACAGCTTCACTTAGGGCAATGGGCACGGAGGCTGCCGTAGTGTTACCGTAGCGCTGGATGTTGCTGAAAATTTTGCTGTCTGGCAGACCCATCTTCTGCTGCACGTACTGCGTGATACGCAGATTTGCTTGGTGCGGAATCAGCATATCGAGGTCCTGGGGTTGGTAGCCGTTTTGGTCTAGGGCCTCTTTGATTACCTGCGGGAAGCGTACCACTGCGTGCTTGAACACGTTCTGGCCGTTCATGTAGGGGTACATATCCAGCTCGTTGGCTACCACGTACTCCACGCGATTATTGCGGTTAGAGCCGGGCTCCTTCACAATAAGCTCCTCGGCATGCTCTCCTTGAGAATGCAGGTGGGTGCTTAGAATGCCGTGTTCGGCGCGGGTGCTGGGGCGCAGTACCACCGCGCCGGCGCCATCCCCGAAAATAACCGATACGGCCCGCCCGCGGGTGCTGATGTCGAGGCCCGACGAGTGAATCTCGGAGCCAACAACTAGTACCGTATCGTACATGCCCGTCTTAATGAACTGGTCGGCCATTGATAAGGCATACACAAAGCCCGAGCACTGGTTACGTACGTCAAAAGCCGGAATGGGTGCCTGAATGCCAAGCTCACGCTGCAGTAGTACGCCCGAGCCTGGGAAGAAGTAGTCGGGCGAGAGCGTAGCGAAGACAATGAGTTGCACGTCATCAGGAGTGAGGCCGGCCATTTCCAAGGCCTTGCGAGCGGCGTTGGCGCCCATGTTGGCCGTGGTGTCTTTGCCTTCTTCAAACCAGCGACGCTCCCGGATGCCGGTGCGCTCCTGAATCCACTCATCGGTGGTATCCATTAGGCCGGTTAGGTCTGCGTTGGTGACCACACGGTTGGGCACGTAGTGGCCCACACCAGCAATTTCAGAGAGTCGGAGAGTATTGTTCATCGAGGTGGGTTTGCGAGGCAGATAGGTCGAAATACAAAATCGAAGGTAGTAAGATTCAGCATCCCGCCCCGTAAACGGGCCGCAAAGGTCGGTAGTTACTGGATAGAATCCATTAGGCGATGCAATTTTTCGGCTTCTGAAGCCCAAAAAGCTTCTTCGGGGACGCCGAGTGGGTAGAATGGACGCCGAAGCTGCACCAAAAAGTCAGCCGTCAACGTATGGCTACTGCCCAGCTGCTGAAAGTCAAGACAGACGCCTGCCTCGTAACGTTCCACCAGTTGTTGCCACAGCGGATTGGGCGGCACTACCATTGGTAGGCCATGCGCTAAGTACTCAAATAGTTTGGTGGGTACGCACCTAGCCGTGCTAGGATGGGGGCGGTAAGGCAGCAAGCCAGATGGCTACGTTCAATTTCCTGCACTACCTGAGCATGAGGCACCAGTGTGCCGCCACCAATAAGAGAGACCCCTCCGCTAGCCGCGGCTACTGCCGTGCGTAAGCGGGCTAATTGGGCGGGCTGTTGGCAAAACCCGATGATGGTGAGGTGCACACTAGGCCACAGCTGCCGGAGCTGCCGCGCAAATTCAAGGGCCTCAAACACGCCGTTCAGCTCCGATATGGTCCCGGAGTACAAAAGGCGCAGAGGCTCATTAGGAACGGGTAGCCGGTGGGTGGGTAGTGCTGGTGTTTCGTCGGTGCGGGGTTGATATTTGTTTTCGAGAAGTATCGTCCGGGCCGGGGTAGCAAAGGGTAGCTCGTCGGCGTAGCTACGTTCGGCTAGGATCAGTCCCGCCGCCTTAGTAGCGGCCAAGGTTTCTAGTTGCCGCACCAAGCTAGCCAACAGACCCCGCGCCCAGGCGGGGTACACGCGCTGAGTTTGGATGTTGAGCGCATAGTTTTCGCGCACATCGTACACAAACTGCCGCCCACGGCCTACAGCGCGCCAGAGTACCGTAAGGGGGAGTAGCTCCGGAGCATGCACAATTACTACGTTGGGATTCAACTGCCGCAATAGCTGCCAATAGCGCCATTGCGCGCCCACGCGGGCCATACTAAAACGAGCGCCCGCCAGCAATGCGTGCGTGTGCAGGTTTGGCGGCAGGTTTGGTGGGGTGGGTGCCAAGCGGCCGGCTACGTGCACGTGAGTGCTCAGCCGTGACGCTAGCGCACGCCCAAATTTGCCCAGCATACGGGTGTCATCGAGGGGCTTGAGCACCGAGGCAAGCAAAACAGTGGTCGGAAGCGGCATATTGGCCGTGAAGATGGTAAGTTTGTGGTTCTGGTGCGCAACCCTCCGCGCATTGGCCATTTGAAAATCAACCCCAATGACTGACCTCCAATCTTTGATTGAAGCTGCCTGGAACGACCGGAGCCTCCTGCAGCAGACTGCTACCACCGATGCCATCAACCACGTAATTGAAGAGCTGGACAAGGGCCGCCTGCGCGTGGCCCAGCCTGGCGCTACCGAAGGAGCCGACTGGCAAGTGAATGACTGGGTAAAGAAAGCCGTTATCCTGTACTTCCCCATCCGCCAGATGGAAACTATTGAGGTAGGCCCCTTTGAGTTTCGTGACAAGATGCGCCTGAAGACTAACTACGAGCAGCAAGGTGTGCGCGTAGTGCCGCCCGCCGTGGCTCGGTATGGTTCTTACCTGGCTGCGGGCGTAATCATGATGCCGAGCTACGTGAACATTGGCGCATGGGTAGGCGAAGGCACCATGGTAGATACCTGGGCCACGGTAGGTTCCTGCGCCCAAATTGGAGCTGGGGTACACTTGAGCGGCGGCGTTGGAATTGGCGGCGTGCTGGAGCCCGTGCAGGCTGCTCCCGTAATTGTAGAGGATGGCGCTTTCGTGGGCTCGCGCAGCATCTTGGTTGAAGGCTGCTTTGTGGGTAAGGAAGCCGTTATTGGCGCTGGCGTTACCATTACGGGTAGCACCCGCATTATCGACGTAACAGGCGCCGAGCCGAAGGAATACCGCGGGTATGTGCCAGCGCGTTCCGTTGTAATTCCTGGCTCCCTGCCCAAGCAGTTCCCGGCGGGTGAGTACCACGTGCCCTGCGCCCTTATCATCGGCCAACGCAAGCCTAGCACCGACCTCAAAACTTCCCTCAACGACGCCCTGCGCGAGCATAACGTGGCCGTTTAACGGCCGGACCCTTTCCACTGATGAGTACTCCGAAATCTGTAGTATCGGCGGCCCAGGCCCGCGATGAAGTACGCGACTATCTAGCGCAGGAGTTGGGCATAGCGCCAGATGAAGTGCAAACCCGAGTGGCGTTCAACCGAGAACTACCGTGGGTTGATGGCCGCACGCGCCCGTGCTTTCTGGTGGAGTGGGCCGCTCCCAACGGACGCGATGGGGTGGCTATTGCCGGGCCCTACACGTACAACTTCTTTGAGCTAACCCGGCCCGAAGCCTACGAGCTAGGCACGGCCAATGCCTGGCGCCAGCAGCTCCTAAACCTATACGCCGGGTGCGAACTGGCGGCCCGTTCGCGGCTCACGGAGCCCTTCACGGAAACCCCCGACCCCACCCGGTTGTCGGTTATCCAGAACGCTTTGCAAGACCGCGCCAACTGGCGTATTGCTGTCAATGTATCGTTGCGGGAGTTTCTGCGCGTCGGCACCGAGGAGTACTACATCTTTAATGGTAGCTGGTTGTGGAATCCCAACTTTCGTTATTCTCAGCTGAAAGGCTTTATGCCCATTGGCGAGACAACGTTGTTTGAGCTACCCAAGCTGTCTTTCATCCCTGTGAAGTCACACTCGCCCTTCGAGCCCATTCCACCCGTGGGAGAGGACGGAGCCTACCCTGGAGAGATTGGCGGATTCATTATCGTGAAGAACAACCAAATTGTAGAGGTAGACCGCCTACCCTTGTACGTACGTACCTTGGTGAATCAACTGGCGTTGTTCTACGCCATTGGCCGCGACTACGGTCCGTTCCAGATTGATTTCTCTCAGCAGCACGTGTAAGCTTTCAAACACTTACTAACGGTACGAAAAAGCCCGCTTTGCTAATGCAAAGCGGGCTTTTTCGTATAAGAAGCTTCTGCTATTTCGCTAGGGCTTCGGCTTTCAGCTTGTTGCCAAATACTTCACGTACTTTATCAACCTTTGGCTTCACCACAAATTGGCAGTAGGGCTGACGGCCGTTCTGGTTGTAGTAATTCTGGTGGTAGTTCTCGGCAGCGTAAAACGTAACCGTCGGTACTATCTCCGTCACAATGGGGTTGGGGAAGGCGTGGGCTTCGTTAAGCTTCTGCTTATACTCTTCGGCTAGGCGACGCTGCTCTTCATTGTGGTAGAAGATGGCCGAGCGATACTGAGTCCCGGTATCCGCCCCTTGGCGATTTAGCGTGGTTGGATCGTGCGTCTTCCAGAATATTTCCAGTAGCTCGGAAAAGCTAATTTGAGCAGGGTCGTACGTAATCTGAATAACCTCAGCGTGACCTGTCAGGCCGCTGCAAACTTCTTTATAAGTAGGGTTGGCGATACGCCCACCTGTGTAGCCCGAAACGACTTTCTCAACGCCCTTAAGATTTTGAAATACGGCCTCGACGCACCAAAAGCAGCCGGCACCAAATGTTGCCTGTTCCATTCGTAGGGAAGTGTTAGTAGATGGTAAGTTGGTAGCTGGCTGGGCAACTATAGTGGATAGAAAGCCCATCCAAACCAAGAAGGTTAGAATCGTTCTAACCATACGTATAAAATGATTTTTTGACAATAAAAGTTTAGTGACAGCGACGAGCTTAGTGAAAAATACTATCCATCGAAAAAAGGCCCTCTTTCCGCAGAAAAAGGGCCTTTGAGTAGCAAGTAGTTAGCTAATAAGCTAGGCGGTTACTACCTGAGAGTTATTTGCGGAAGCGTTCTGCTAGCACCAATTCTTTGGTGCCATGCCCCCAGCTATAGAATCCCTCGCCCGACTTCACCCCGAGGCGGCCGGCCGTTACCATGTTCACAAGCAAAGGGCACGGGGCGTACTTCTGGTTGCCAAGGCCTTCGTGCAGTACCCGCAGAATGGCTAGGCACACGTCGAGGCCGATGAAATCAGCTAGTTGCAAGGGCCCCATAGGGTGCGCCATTCCCAGCTTCATCACCGTATCAATTTCTTCTACGCCTGCCACGCCTTCGTAGAGGCTATAAATAGCCTCGTTAATCATCGGCATCAGAATGCGGTTGGCCACGAAACCGGGGTAGTCGTTTACTTCGGTGGGTGTTTTGCCTAGCTCACGCGACAAATCCATTACGCGTTGAGTTACGGCATCCGAAGTGGCATACCCCCGAATTACTTCTACCAGCCTCATTACCGGTACGGGGTTCATGAAGTGCATGCCAATCACCTGCTCGGGGCGCTTGGTTACGGCCGCAATTTTGGTGATGGAGATAGACGACGTGTTAGAGGCCAGAATGGCTCCTGCGTGCGCGTGCGCGTCAAGCTCCCGAAAGATGTTGAGCTTCAGGTCTACGTTCTCCGTGGCAGCTTCTACCACTAGGTCAGCCGCGCGTACGCCTTCGGCCAAGCTAGTGTAAGTAGTCAAACGAGCTAGCGTAGCCGTCTTGTCGTCCTCAGTGAGGGCACCCTTTGCTACCTGGCGGTCGATGTTTTTGCCAATAGTAGCAAGCGCCTTGTCAAGAGCAGGCTGACTAATGTCAATCAGAGCAACGGGAAATCCATACTGGGCAAAAACGTGCGCAATACCATTGCCCATCGTGCCGGAGCCAATTACGGCGATGTTCATCATGCGGAAATAAGAAAATTGGGTGGGATGAAGTAGGGGCAGTACCCCAGTGCAGACCGCAAAGCTAACCTGAAAACTGGCCTCGCTCACTCTCGGGTGCTTAACTATAACAACAACTAAGTGGTTTTTTTTCCAAGGCAAAAAAGCCACTTACAGCCTGCAAAGGCACATTTCATTGGAATATATATCGATGTAGTTGAATTTTTTTAACGGAATAATATCCTTTTGAAAATCCTCGCCGTACAAATCCGCAAATCGCCTCTTCAACTTTCAGAAGTTATATTCTGCTTGCTGGGTAGGCGGTCTTAGGATTCCTTTTCCACTCTCTCCACCTCACACTTTCAATCATCATGGGAAATCTGCTGTATATCATCGCCGTCATTCTGATCATCATCTGGGCTTTAGGCTTCTTCGGCGTACTGGGTGCCGGTATTCAGGGCAATAGCCTAATCCACATCCTGTTGGTAATTGCCATTATCGCCATCCTGCTGCGTGTGATTCGCGGCGGTCGGGTAGTCTAACTACCGCCTAGTTCCATTGGTAGTGGAACGAGACAGTAAACCCCGAAAAACACAAAAAAGCCCTTCTCATATGAGAAG
>NZ_JZIR02000045.1:0-90369 GCF_000961955.2 Hymenobacter sp. AT01-02 | reverse complement strand
CTCCTGAATTCAGGAGGCCTTTTTGTTCCTAGAAAGGTAGGAGTTTGCTTCCGGGATAGTTGAGCTTACAAACCATTATGGAGCGTTGTTACCTCTATAAGGCAAGACTCCACAGGTATAAGAAGTGTACTAACACTTATAAGCGTAACAATTAAAAGTGAGAGCGAATGAGACCTTTTTCCTGTTTCATAAGTATAAGGCCAACACATTGACTTTTCACTACTCCCATTGAGCTATGAAAGCTTCCTTCAAAACGTTGTTAGCGGCTGCGGCCTTCGCAACATTTGCTACTACTGCTTGCTCTGAGAAAACGCAAGAGAATGCTGAAGCAACAGCTGAAAGTGCAGCTAGCGACGTAAGCAATGCCACTGAAAAGGCTGCCGATGCTACTAGCAACGCCGCAGATAACGTAGAGTCTGATATGGCTCCAGAAGCTGGTGATACAGCTGTAGTGCAGAATAAAGAAACCGAAGGCTTAGTAGAAGAAACACCCGCTAAGCAATAGGTAGCTGTAGCTACGGTTACTCACACCTTACCAACAAAAAAGCCCCTGTTCCAGTAACAGGGGCTTTTTTGTTAGCATACATCCAAGCGTAACTATACGGAGAAGCTCTCGCCGCATCCGCAGGTGCGAGATGCATTGGGGTTGTCAAAGAAAAAGCCCTTCCCGTTCAAACCGTCCGAAAAATCGAGTTGAGTACCAGCTAAGTAGAGGAAGCTTTTCATATCCACTACCACACGCACACCCTTATCCTCGAACTCCTGGTCCATGGGCTTTACCTCGTTGTCGAAATCAAGCTTATAGCTGAGGCCAGAGCAACCGCCACCAGCCACTGAGGCTCGCAAACGGTAGGTGGAGTCTAGCTCTGCATCGTGCATGAGCTTTTCAACTTTCTCCTTGGCTTTATCAGAAACAGTAATCATGGTGAAGTGAGGCTAGCCCACATCCTGAATGCCAACTCGGCAGCGGTGTGGAATTTCTACGGATAGAACATCAAAGATAAGATCCTTGTTCAGAATTATTCTAAGAACTAGGATTGAGCACCACGCTAAATACAGTAATTGTGTTTAAGTCGCGGCCGTAGTACAGCTTATCCAGTGCTTCGTAGGCGTTATGAGCCTAAAATAAGAGGTCTGAAGCTCCTTGTCACCCCGGCTCGCCACTGAATGGTATATGAGCTCTCCTCATCACGGAAACGCTGCACATAGGCCAGCATCTTGCGCAGAACATCTAACCTATCATATCCGGTCTCATAGCGGAACAAGAAGCTCTGCTGGTGGCGCGGATTTACCGTAATAAGGTCTAGCCGTGTTTGAGCATCTAACTGCCGAAACTCAAACAGTAGATTGCCCGGACCAAGTCCTAGGTAGTCTTCTATTTGACGCTGAATGCGGGCGCTTTCTACGTGTACGTCGGAGGGAGTGACGTCCATAGGATAATGAATTAGATAGGAGAAACAAAAGGTGAGAACCTAGGCGTAATGCTTGCCTAGATTCCCACCTTGTATCTTTTTGCTTCTAACGCTTAGTGGTGCGACTTAGCCATTTCTAGCTCAGGTAGCCCATTCTTTACGCGGTAATCATTGATAGCAGACTTAATAGCGTCTTCGGCCAGTACGGAGCAGTGGATCTTAACGGGCGGCAACGCTAACTCTTCCACAATCTCCATGTTGTCGATGGCTAGTGCCTCATCAACCGTCTTACCTTTCAGCCACTCCGTAGCCAAGGATGAGGAAGCAATGGCAGAGCCACAGCCGAAAGTTTTGAATTTGGCGTCGGTGATGGTGTTGGTGTTTTCGTCTACTTCAATTTGCAGACGCATTACGTCGCCGCACTCAGGGGCGCCAACAAGGCCGGTGCCTACGTTCTTTTTGCTTTTGTCCAGCGTGCCCACATTGCGCGGGTTGCTGTAATGGTCGATTACTTTATCGGAGTAAGCCATGATGTGTAAGGAGAAATTAGATGTGAGGCGTGAGACTACTACAGGACAGACAAAAGAGTCTCACGGCTCAAGTCTGTACTCGTTTGTTTCTTCTAGATTAATGCTCGGCCCACTCAATAGAGTTCAGGTCGATGCCTTCCTTGAACATCTCCCACAGAGGAGACATTTCGCGCAGCTTGGTAACGGCTTCTTTTACGTGGTTAATGGCGTAATCGATTTGCTCGTCGGTGCTGAAACGGGAAAGGCCAAAACGTAAGGAGCTATGCGCCAAGTCATCGCTCAAACCTAAGGCTTTCAGTACATAAGATGGCTCTAAGGAGGCAGACGTACAAGCCGAACCGGATGATACGGCTAGGTCTTTTACGCCCATCATGAGACCCTCGCCTTCTACGTACTTAAAGGAGATGTTAGCAACGTGAGGTAAGCGGTACTCACGCGAACCGTTTACATAGCTTTCCTCCAGGGTTAGGAGCTCACGCTCCAACCGGTCGCGCATGGCGCTCAAGCGTTGCGTGTCGGCCTCCATTTCCTGCTTGCAAAGCTCACAAGCTTTACCAAGACCTACGATACCTGGTACGTTGAGAGTACCCGAACGCATGCCGCGCTCGTGGCCACCGCCGTCCATCTGGGCGGTTACCTTCACGCGAGGGTTTTTGCGACGTACGTACAGGGCGCCTACGCCCTTGGGGCCGTACATCTTGTGAGCAGTGAAAGCCATGAGGTCAATGCCATCGGCAATGACATCTACAGGAACTTTGCCTACTGCCTGGGTGCCGTCCGTCATGAAGAGGGCGCCGTGCTTATGGGCAATGGCTGCAATTTCGCGGATAGGTTGGATGGTACCCGTTTCGTTGTTGCCGTACATGATGGTCACCAGAATAGTCTGGGGCGTCATGGCAGCTTCCAACTCTTCCAAGCTAATCAGGCCTAGCTCATTCACGGGCAGGTAGGTAACCCGGCCTCCAAGCTTCTCAATGTGCTTGCAAGTATCCAGAACTGCTTTGTGCTCCGTGGTAGCCGTGATGATGTGGTTACCCTTTTGAGAGTACATCTCAAACACTCCTTTGATGCCAAGGTTGTCCGACTCAGTAGCACCTGAAGTGAAGATGATTTCTTTGGGGTCGCAGTTAATTAAGCCGGCGATTTGCTCGCGAGCATAATCTACGGCTTCCTCAGCGGCCCAACCAAACGGGTGGTTGCGCGAGGCTGCGTTGCCGAACACCTCGGTCAGGTACGGCATCATGGCCTCCAGAACGCGTGGATCAAGCGGCGTGGTTGCGTTGTTATCGAGGTAAATAGGTAGCTTGAGCATGGCTCGGGGTTCTGGTTTCAGCGGAGAATCATTCGTAGGTAGAACACTAAAACTACAGAACAGGTTTTAGTTTCTTCCCACATTTGCACTACAAAAGTAGAACAAATACAAAGAAGCCGCACCATACGGCTAGCTTGCATTTTCCTCCACCCTATGCTCACCAATCTCGAACATCTAGGCCTCGCAGTTAATGACCTGGAAGCTGCTACTTCCTTATATACGGCGTTGCTGGGCCAAGCTCCTTATAAGCGCGAACACGTAGCCTCTGAAGCAGTGGATACTGTGTTTTTTCAGGTGGGAAGCTCCAAGATAGAGCTGCTGGCCGCTACCTCATCTGAGAGTGCCATCAGCCGCTACCTAGAGAAGAAGCCCGAAGGTATTCACCACGTAGCGTTTGAGGTAGATGATATTTGGGCCGAGATGGCCCGGCTCCGCACGGAGGGATTTGTTCTTCTGAACGAGGAGCCCAAACGTGGCGCCGACAACAAACTGGTGTGCTTTGTGCACCCCAAATCAGCGGGCGGCGTATTGGTGGAACTATGTCAGGAAATAAAGCAGTGAACTGTCTGCTCATTTGCGTGCACTGGTGTAGTGCACACAACCGCCCTTACGCACGGTGATGACTAATTCTCTGTTGATAGGATGAACGCTAAATTTTTTCGTGAAGAGGTGGATGCCGCTGTGGATGCGCTTCTTATGCAGCAAGTGATTCTCTACCCCACGGACACGGTATGGGGCATTGGGTGCGATGCCGAAGTTCCGAGGGCGGTAGAACAAGTGTACAAGCTCAAGAATCGACCGGCAGAAAAAGCATGCATTGTGCTGGTGGCTGATGAGCAGATGTTTGCTCGCTACGCCGATGTAGTGCCCGATAATCTGCCAGACCTGCTGGCAGCCCAAACACGCCCTACTACCTACGTAGTGCCTGGTAGCCGTCATCTGGCTCCTAACCTCCTAGCTGCCGATGGTACCATTGGCCTGCGGGTAGTGCTCACGGATGAGTTTTGCCGCCTGTTAATCCGGCGCCTTGGTCATGGCCTAGTATCTACTTCGGCCAACTTGAGCGGGGAGCCTAGCCCTACTACGTTTACGGAAATAAACCCAGCGGTAGTACGCAAAGCCGACTATGTGGCCTATTGGCGGCAAGACGATACTACCCCGGCGGTACCATCGCGCGTGGTGCGGGTGCTGGCCGATGGAGGCATAGAAGTGCTACGCGACTAAACCTGGAGGCCGTACCTTTGTCGCTCAACGACATTGCGCATGAACACTCCACAGCTTCCCGACCTACCCCTGTTTCGAACTATTGCTGATGCCGCCGGCGAACTGGGCTTCCCAGCTTACGTCATTGGTGGGTACGTGCGAGACCTCGTGCTGCGGCGGGAAAGTAAGGATGTAGATGTTGTGTGCGTAGGGGATGGTATTCAGTTGGCTCAACTGGTTGGCCGCAAGCTGCCGGGTCGGCCACGCGTGACGGTGTTTAAAAACTTCGGCACAGCAATGCTGCCCACGCCCGAAATTGAGGTGGAGTTTGTGGGCGCCCGTAAGGAGAGCTACCGGGCCGAAAGTCGGAAACCGGAAGTGGAGGCGGGCACCTTAGAGGAAGACCTAGCCCGGCGCGATTTTACCATCAACGCCCTTGGGTTAAGCTTAAACCCAGCCGACTTTGGGGCGCTGGTAGACCGATACGACGGAATAGGGGACTTGCAACGCAAGCTTATCCGCACGCCTCTTGACCCGGATATTACTTTTTCCGATGACCCCTTGCGCATGCTACGGGCCATCCGTTTTGCTACTCAGCTTGATTTCGATATTGACCCAGATACGTTTGATGCCCTAGCTCGCAATAAGGAACGCATCAAGATTGTGTCGCAGGAGCGGATTACCACGGAGCTGAACAAAATTATTATGGCCCCGAAGCCCAGCTATGGCTTTAAGCTGCTGTTCAGCTGCGGCCTGTTGCAACTTATCTTTCCTAAGATGGCGCAACTGCAAGGGGTAGAGAAAGTGGGGCAGCACGCGCACAAAGACAACTTCTACCACACTCTGCAAGTGCTCGACAACGTAGTGGCAGCCGGGGGCGACTTATGGCTGCGCTGGGCCGCCATCTTGCACGATATTGCCAAGCCGGCGACCAAGCGCTACGACAAACGGGTAGGCTGGACGTTTCATGGGCACGAGGACAAAGGTGCCCGCTGGGTTCCAGGCATTTTCACTGACCTCAAATTACCCCTCGGGGAAGAAATGCGCCAAGTGCAGAAGCTAGTGCGCCTGCACTTACGGCCTATTGCCTTGGTGAAGGAAATCGTGACTGACTCGGCCGTACGCCGACTGCTATTTGAAGCTGGTGACGATATTGACCGCCTCATGCTGCTCTGCCGCGCCGATATTACCAGCAAGGACCATCAGCGCGTGGCGCGCTACCTCCGTAATTTCGACGTGGTAGAGGAAAAGATCAAGGAAGTAGAAGAGAAAGACCATCTGCGCAATTTCAAGCCCGTCATTACGGGCGAAATCATCATGCAGACGTTTGGCCTCAAGCCCAGCCGTGAGGTAGGAGAGTTGAAAGAGGCCCTGCTGGAAGCTATCCTGGAAGGCAGAGTGCGCAACGAGTATGACGATGCCTTTGCTCTGCTGATAGAACTAGGTCAGCAGAAAGGCTTGGCAGTAGTTTCAGCATAAAACAGCGCGGTTGGGGTACCCAGTGCAGGGCACACCCAACCGCGCTACGGCAACACATAAGGAAAGGAGGAAGCTGTAGCCCGCCTGTTGCAGCAGGGGGTGGGCTAGCAGCTTCCTCCGGGTCTTACCTTCACTCACTAAGTAGACCCCTTATTCGTATTCTTCCAATGCTAGATGCGTCTGATGCCAGTACCATTGCTCAGGCCCAGCATATTTTCGGGCAAGATTCAGATAGTAAGGTGTGAAACGCATGAAGAGAAAGAGGGTTGCAGCCATCCGCCTCCGGGGCGCTAGGGCATCTAGCTGATAAGGTATAGGTTACTCGGAATCAGAAATTTTGGTGACGTGAGAAGAACCGCTCAATTCTTGTTGGACATTATCAGGGTCACCAGCGTAGAGTACGTCACTGTCGCCGCTGAGGTCAACACGTAATTGCTCCCGTACCCGAACTTTCGCTTTACCCAAACCGCTCATCTCTATCTCGGCGCGGCGGGCAGGCAGGCGAAGGGCGTTGAGTTGGCAGGCCCCGGAGGCGTCCACACTCAGGAAGGTAGCTTGTCCAGTGAGGTCAGTACGACAGGCGCCGCTCATGTCAATTGACAGGTTAGGCACATTTACGTCCAACGCTGCCACGCAGGCACCGCTTTGTTCAACTTTCAAATCCTCATTTTGGAAGCCAGCGGCGTTGAGGCGGCAAGCACCGCTGAGTTCTACTACTCGCAGGGTAGGGAGGGTGATGCGTATGAGCACGGGATGCTGACTAAACGATAGGCTGGGCATAAAGCCCACGTCGCGAGAGCGAATTACGAGTTGGTCACCGTCGCGGGTGACGCGCAAGCGGCGCAGGTCCTGGTCGCTACCAGCAGCTTCTACCTTGAACTCGTTGCCCTGCCGGACGTGCACGTAATATGCTCCGCTGGCCTCAATGCGGGAGAAGTCGCGCAGGTCGGCGAAGGAGCGCCGGCCGCTGCCGTACCGAGCTGGATCGGCGGAGAATTGGGCTGCTTTCGATTCTACATCAACCCGCACATTGTCGCCATCTTCATCCGTATGAATGTTGATGTGCATATCAGTGTCAGTGCTGTCAGTGTCTGCATCAGCCTGGCCAGCTTCGTAATCCGCATTAGGCTCGTCGTAGCCACCGTCGTTGGAGTCACCACGCAAGTCTTCCTCAGTGCAGCCAATGCACTCAATTTTGCTACCCCGCAGGCGGTAGGTATGCTGCTCAGGGTGAATGGGCGCGCGGCCGTTAACGTAGTTGTCATCTTCGAGCCAGTTGGAAAATGATTCGTTCATGCGGAATGTCCGGTCACGTGGAATCAGCAAGCGCAACTGCATTTCCTGGCCGCGGAAACGGGCACCGGGTTGGAAGGTATAGTGGTCGTCGATGCTGAGCGTAGAGTCATTGGGCATCCGGATGGAGTGCGCTACGGAGGTAGCGGCCGTCTGGCGGGCATCTTCTTCTGTGGCGCCTTTGGCAGAAATAATGCGCTCCAAGCGAGGCATCTGGCCACTATCTACCGGAACTAAGTCCAGATCAACCCACTCCCCATTATCCGAGTAACGACGATCTAACACGAGTTGGGCGCTAGTAAGAGGAGACAGGTTCGTAGACTGGGTTACCTCCGCCTCATGCTGAAACTCGCGGGCCAAGCGGGTGCCAGCTACGGAGCTGCCTACAATGCCCAGTAGCCACAAGCCCAGTAGGGTTAGCGAGGCAGTGCGCGTTAGGATGGTGCGGCGGAGTAACAAGCCCAGGCCCGCGAGCAGCAGTGCCAGTGCCGGTATGGCCGTCATCAAGAAGAAGCACACTACAGCCCAAGGCGAAAGGCCATTGAAGAACGTGTAAGCGGGTAATGGGCCCATGAAAACGTTGTCCGATTCTGGAATCATACCCAGGCCCACCCCCAGCATAATCAGGAGGGCCAACAGCAGGAAAAAGCCGGTGATAGTCATCACTCCACCCACAAAAACCCGGATAGCAGATCCTAACAGGTTGATTAGTGGACGGATATTCGTGAAGAAGTTTTCTAGAAAGGTGCCTACGGGCCGATTGTTTACGGGCGTGGCACCTTCCTCAAAAGGGCTGTTACGCAGGTTGTTATCGAGAGCCGATAGGGTTACAGCATCGCCCCGCATGCGGAGGCGGTCAGAAGCCGTTTTCGCCTCCGGTAAGAGAATCCACAGGATGATATAGAGCGGCAAGGCGAAGCCTCCGGCAAACAGACCCACGATAAACAGAATCCGGATCAGTACCACATCAGTCTTGAAGTAGGCGGCCAGCCCCGCCGAAACCCCCCCGACTTTGCCCGTATCCGTGTCGCGGTAGAGCTTCTTGAATACGGGGTCCTCGTCCGTTGGCGTGCCATCGAAGCGAGTAGGCAACACTACCCAGAGAATGATATAGGTTAGAACGGATATTGCTGGTAGCTTCTCGCTGAAATTTTCCAGTGGAGTACCATCCAGCAGGATAGGAAACACAATCATCAGCGCCAGAAACCCCAGCCGAATCCATAAGGGATTGACGGCGAAGTAGCGGGCCAAACCAGCTGCTACCCCTGCCACTTTGCGATTGGCCATGTCGCGGTAGAGGCGCTTGGTGCCGTCCTCTTCCTCGGCAGCGGCCGCCGTAGTAGCCGATTTTGCATTGCTTCCGGCCGAGTAGCCAGCAGAAGGGCGCGAACCGGTGTAGGTACCCTGGGCCGAGCCACTGGCTACGGCTTCGGCCAGGATTTCCTCGTCATCCTCGGCTTCGTCGGCCGTTTGGAAGTCACTAACGCGGCCCATTTTAGCCGTCATAGCTTCTACGTCTTCCAAGGTGATGACTTGCTTGAGGCCAGAGAGGCGAGCTGCAAACAGCTCGGCAATGCGGCTCTCAATATCGGCCACAATTTCCTCGTGGCCGCGGTAACCGCTAAAGTGGGTTTTCACTTCCGCCAGGTAGCGGCTGAGCACGTCGTAGCCATCTTCCTCAATGTGGAAGATCATGCCCTGAAGGTTGATGCTGATGTTCTTTTTCATCTCAGTGCTGCAACTATTCGGGAAAAACTAGGAAGCGGGCGGGTCAGCTTACAGCTGAACTACCGCGGGCGCGCTACCATTGGAGTGAGGCTTCTGGCGGATAATGCGAATGGAGTCTTGTACTTCCTCCCAGGTAAGTCGCAGCTGGTGCAGGAACTCTTGGCCGGCTGCGGTGAGGGTGTAGTACTTGCGGGGCGGGCCACTGGTAGATTCTTTCCAGGTGTAGTCCAGCAGGGCGGCGTTCTTGAGGCGAGTCAGCAGCGGGTAGAGCGTGCCTTCCACCACAATCATGCGGGCGGAAGTAAGCTCTTCGAGCATGTCCGACGCATAAACCTCCCCGCGGGCAATGATTTCCAGAATGCAGAACTCCAGGATGCCCTTCCGCATCTGCACTTGGGTGTTCTCGACTTTCATGGGCTGAGGCAGATATCGGTGAAGAATGAGTCAAAGGTAACTAAAGGTACTATGTAACACAAGGTACTAGTAGAAATAAATTTTGGTTGCGTTTCTCGAATTGATTTTCATGACCAAAAAGGAATTGATTTGGTACTTAGGCCAGATGCAGCATTACTGGCCTGTAACCTGAATAAGCCTTATCCGCTGATTCAGCACGATTTATGCGTGTGGTAGAGCTTTGTTTTCAGAAGCCCGCACTATAAATATGTATCTTGCGTTCCTGCTGCGGTTTATCATGTCACGTCGGAATTATTTGTTCTAACTTCTATGCACCACTTTACTCGTTGTGCTGCCCTAGCTGTGGGTATTGGCTTGAGTATGGGCGTTCTTTCTCCAGTTCTCGCCCAGGATAAAACTCCCAAATACAGCAATGAATTTCTCAACGTCGGGGTAGGGGGCCGGGCCTTAGGGATGGGTAAAGTCCAAGTGAGCTTAGCCGATGATGCCACGGCTGGCTACTGGAACCCCGCAGGCTTAGTAGGCCAAAAGCATAAATACGACGCGGTGCTGATGCACTCTGAGCTGTTCTCGGGCATCGTAAAAAATGACTACGCAGCATTTTCTACCCCGCTAGACGATAAAAGCGCCATTGGTGTGAGTCTGCTCCGTTTGGGTGTGGACGATATTGCCGACACGCGCGACTTGTATAATGAGTATGGGTACGTTGACTACACGCGTATCCGCTACTTCTCAGTAGCAGATTACGCCGTATTGCTATCCTATTCACGCAAGATTGCCAACATTGAGGGCCTGCAGGTGGGAGCCAACGCGAAGATCATCTACCGCAACATCGGCGACTTCGCCAATGCCTGGGGATTTGGGGTAGATGCTGGGGTACAATACACCCGCAACAAGTGGCGCTTGGGCTTAATGGCCCGTGACATTACAACCACCTACAACGTGTGGTCAGTGGATGCCGAAAAACTGCGCGGGTCAGCATCACTTGTGGACACCATCTCAACTAGTAGCGCCGAGATTACGCTGCCACTCTTTGTGTTGGGGGTTGCTCGGCAGGTACAATTGCCCGGCGAGTTTACTGTGCTTGGCGCCGTAGACCTGGAAATAAACACCGATGGTCAGCGCAATACTCTGGTTTCCTCGAAGGTAGTAAGCTTAGATCCTCGCGCAGGGGTTGAAATTGGTTACAAACAACTTGTATACCTGCGGGGTGGTATCGGCAACGTGCAGCAGATTCAGTCCTTCACGGGCAAGGAAGAGTGGAAGGCCCAGCCCAGCCTAGGAGTGGGGGTAGCACTAAGCGGTTTGCGCGTAGATATGGCCCTTTCGCGTCTGGCAGTAGAGAAATTAGGCCAACGCTCCCAGACCAATTCCATTATTGTTTCGCTAGGCTACGGATTTAAATAACTGATTGGTAAACTCCTAGGGTCAGTCTAGAATAAGGCTGGCGGCTAGAGGGGCTTTTACCTCGTCGATAGTACGATATGAAACAACCCTACACTCTGTTAACCCAACTACGCTACCGTTGGCTATTGCTGGTCGTATTGCTGTGGAGCGGCCTTGCGCGGGCGCAATCAGGCCCGTACGGCAACGAATGGATTGTGCCCAGCCAGCAGTACTACAAGATTAAATTGGCGCAGGATGGCCTGTATCGCCTTGATTACCAGTATCTCACTCGCGCGGGCATAAGCGGGGTGAATCCACAGCGCCTACAGTTGTGGCGTCGGGGGAGGGAGGTAGCTATCCACGTAGGGGGCAATCAGACGTCGTTAGATGCCACTACCTTCATTGAGTTTATCGGTCAACGTAATGATGGGCTGCTTGACCGGGGCATGTACAAAAATGCTACCGACCAAGCACACCCGTTCTATAGCTTGTATACCGATACCGCTTCTTATTTCCTAACCTGGTCGGCTACCGATAATGGTCGGCGCATGGCGGCTTCCAACCTAGCGGGTACTGGTACTCCCCACGCCATCCGGATGAAACCGGAAATGCGCGTGTTAGGGGAATGGTACACCGATATTCAGCTGAGTGCCTTCGTATTTCAGCCGTGGGCTGAGCCTAACGAAGGCTTTTTAAGCGCGCACATTAGTCCTAATAGCTCGCGAGACTTCCCAGTGAACCTAGTGCAATCGGTAGCAGCACAGGGGCAGGAACCCCAAGTAGAGCTATTAATAGCAGGGGCTACCACGGCCACACATGCGGGCGTAGTTTACGCGCTAAACGCATCGGGTGCGCAAAGGCAGCTAGGTACGTTCCAGATTGCCGGGGTAGGGAAGGTAAAAGGACGTTATACATTACAGCGCAACGAAATTACGGGCGGCACTGCTCGTATTCGGGTTGCCCTTAATCCTGTTACTGGTAATCCTAACCCTGCTCCACTGATTCGGTTAGGGTATGTACGGTTGGTATATCCACAAACCAATCGGTGGTTTGCTGGTACTTCTCGTCTTTATTTTGCTAACGATTCTACCCAAGCAGGACCAGCATACTACCAGCTTGATAGCTTGCCAGCTACAGTGCGCGGGTATGACATTACGGATCCGTACGCAATACAACGTATAGAAGGTACAGCAGGCATTGGACAGCAGCGTAGCTATGTGTTTCCAAACGCTAACGGCCGCACTCGTGCCCTGCTGCTAGCCGATGCCGCCACACCTTTGGTGCCTGGAGTTGCGCGCCGGGTTCAGTTCCGGCAGATTACTCCTTCTGCACACAACTACTTGATTGTATCGCACAAACTGCTGATGAAGCCAGTCGGTAATGTGGCGAATCCTGTGCGGGCATATGCTGACTACCGGGCCTCAACGACTGGCGGCCGGTACGATACCCTGGTTGTAACTTCTGATCAGCTGTATGACCAATTTCATTATGGAGAAAAGTCTCCGCTAGCCATCCGGCAGTTTGCCCAATGGATGCTAGCTGGTAGCACGCGGGAGAAATCGTTGTTCTTGCTTGGTAAAGGATTAGTTATTGGCGAGTATGATTGTGGCACCTACCACCGTCATAATCCAAAGCAGTACAGCCGCTGCCGGATTACCGCCACAGATACAGCATCTTCTCTAGATCTGGTGCCAATGAGCACCCGTGGCGCGTCAGATATCTTCTTCACTGCCAACTGGCAAAATAATAACTACGTAGCTCAAATGGCTACGGGTCGGGTGGTGGCGAAGAACTCTTTGGAGGTGATGGCCTACCTCAACAAGATAATTGAACACGAAGCTGGCGGGTTGGAGTCATGGCGTCGAAATGCTATACACATGGCGGGTGGTCAAGACACATTGGACTATCGAGACTTTAATGCCAAAGTGGATGAGTATAGTGCAATTATTCTTCGTCCACCATTTGCGGCTAATGCAGTACGAACTTACCGGCGCTCCGACTATCCAGGAACTGGCACTCCTCATCCATTGAATATTGCGGCGGAGTTGAATAGTGGAGTATCTATTATCTCCTATTTTGGTCATGGTGACCCGGAACGACTTGACTTCGACTTAGCCAGAATAGATGTAGCTTCTAGCGGGTATGCCAACAAAGGCAAATACCCAATGATGTATGTAAGTGGATGCGCTGCTGGTAACGCCTTCCGAGCAATTCGCTCCTTTGGTGAGCGTTTTATTCTGGCTCCTGATAAAGGTTTTCTAGGTTTCCTATCCGAGTCGAGCTTTGGCTTCCCGGAGGATTTGCACGAGATGCATACGCAGATGTACACGCTGCTATTCAACGACCCAGAGTGGTATGGCAAGCCAGTAGCTGCTGTGCAAAACGAAGTGTCTCGCCGTCTGCAGCCCAGTTACGCTAGTTCGCAGGCAGCAGTAGCAACCCTTATGAACACAGTATGGCAAGGTGACCCCGCTTTCCGTCTGTTTGCGCCGTTGAAGCCTGACTTCCAAACTAACAACGCCTCCTTACTCCTACCCACTAACATTCCGCTGAACGCAGCTGCTGTTGACCTGCGCGTGACGGTGCGTAACCCCGGTCGGACCACAACTGGTCAGCTACAGGTTCGGGTGACGCGCCGTATTGGTTCTCAGACCTTCCCCACGTTAGTATCGGTACGGCAAGCCCGCCGCGACACGACCTATATTATCTCCCTCAACAATCTGAACCTAGGGGATGTCAGTGGCCTCAACACATTTGTAGTAGACCTGGACCCCAATAATGTGATTGATGAGCTGGATGAGACGAACAACCAAGGCACCATCACCTACACCTTCTTACAGGGCGGCGTAACGACACTGAGCCCTCCCGAATTCGGTATTGTGGGTACCACGTCCGTCCGCCTAGTCGGACAAAACAATATTGCTACCACTACCAGCCGCGAATACGCATTTGAGCTAGACACGGTCCAGACGTTTACGAGTGACTTAGTGCGCCGTACCACAGTAAACGCTGTAATGGTACCAGAGTGGTCCGTAACGTTGCCAGTAGTAGCCAACCCAGATAGCGTAGTGTGGTACTGGCGCGTAAAGCTAGCGGCCCCGCAAACGGGTGAAAGTGCTGATTGGGCAACGAGTTCTTTCCGTGTACTCAATGGCCGCACAACAGGGGGATGGTCGCAAAGCCACGTAGGACAGTTTTTGCGTGATGAACAGGCCGGTGTATCAGTGGCCGCCCCCGGAGGCAAATGGTCATTTGATGCTGGTAGCCAGCAAGGCAACATTACCTCTACGCGCATCGGGCCTGCGGTGCAGTGGGAAACACTTTACCATACAATTCGCGCTGGCTCCTCGGGCAGCTACACCCTGCAACTCACTGGTATTGATACCCTGGGTAACTCGGTAGTGCTGAATCCGTCTGTAACCAGCCGTGCCCTAAGCCTGAGCACTATATCGGCTAAGCAGTATCCGTATTTGGAGCTGCGAGCCATAGTGCGTGGTACAGGTAGCAGCCCAGCACCTCAACTAGAGCAGTGGCTCGTTACGTACGAAGGAGTGCCTGAAGGAGTGGTGCGGCCTTCCGCTACGCCTCTCACGGCCGCCACACTGCGGCAGCAAGCTCAGCAAACAGGTAAGATTACGGTACCCGTTACATTCCAAAACGTAGCTGACTTTGCTTTTAAGGCGCCGCTCAAAGCGTACATCGTAGTGCGCACAGACAACAGTACTACCACGCCGCGCGAAAAGTATTATAACCTCACCGGGCCGGCGCTGGCTGCACACTCCCAGCGTACCTACCAAGTAGAGCTAGACGTGCGTGACCTGTCGGGCACTCTGTCGGGCCAAGTGGTGCTGAACCCCCGTCGCCAGCCTGAGTTGTACTACTTCAACAACGAGCAAGCACTCCCGCCCTTCCAGGTAGCAAGCCAAGATACACCTCCAGTGCTTGACGTAGCTTTTGATGGCCGTCACCTCCTCAACGGTGATATCGTGTCGTCTCAGCCGCTAATTACGGTGCAGTTGCGCGACCAGGACCGGCTGCGTCCTATCAAGGACCGCACGGCTTTCTCTCTGTTCCTGTCGTCTCCCAATTCTACTACTACCACGGCCCTTAACTTGAACGCAGCCAACGTAGTATTTGCGGCCGACTCGGCCCAGGGCGTGGCGCGGTTAGAAATTCAGCTCGGTAAGGACACAAAGCTGGCCGATGGGGTATACGTATTGGAAGTGCAGGGCAAAGATGGTGCTGGCAATTTGGCGGGTGCTGAGCCCTACCGCATTACCTTCGAGGTCATCAGTGAAAGTGGTATCACCAACGTATATCCGTACCCGAACCCCATTACCAGCAAAGCAAAATTTGTGTTTACGCTGACGGGCAATGAGCTGCCGCGTAACATGAAAATCCAGATTATGACGCTGACGGGGCGGGTAGTGCGCGAAATAATGATGAGCGAGCTAGGTAACCTCCGGATTGGTAATAATATCACCGATTACGCCTGGGATGGTACCGATACGTACGGTGACCGGCTGGCCAATGGCACGTATCTGTATCGTGTGATACTCGATGACGCCGAGGGGACCTTTAAGCACCGAGACACAGCCGGCGACAAAGCCTTTAAAAAGGGCTGGGGCAAACTCGTTTTGCTGCGCTAGTCCGGCGTTAGATAGTCATGCAAAAAAGCAAGAGTCCCGACCGTGTACATGGTCGGGACTCTTGCTTTTACGGCTCCAGGGCTAGAGTAAGCTCAGGAAGTAGCTTACCGCCGACGGAGGGTTACGAAGCTAAATGCATATGCATGTTTCGCGTCGGGCTCGTGTCGCTCCCGGGTTTCCTCACGCCACTCCAAAGGGTTGAGGTCAGGAAAGACCACATCGCCCTCGAAGGCGTAGTGTACCTCCGTGAGGTATACTGTGTCGGCGGCAGGAAGGGCTTGACGATAGACTTCACCGCCCCCAATTACCATGACATCTTCGTTTACTGCCCGGGCCATTTCTAAGGCTTGTGGCACTGAATGAGCTACCTGGCACCCCTCGACTTGCCAATCTAACTGGCGCGTGACCACAATATTGGTGCGGTTGGGAAGGGGGCGGCCGATGCTCTCAAACGTGCGCCGGCCCATCACAATGGGGTGGCCCTGGGTGAGCTGTTTAAAGTGTTGTAAATCAAGCGGCAGGTGCCAAAGCAGGCGGTTTTCGCCCCCAATGACGCCATTATCGGCTACGGCTACTACTAAGGCGGTCATGTACTATTGCAAAAGGTAAATGGTGGAAGCAGGCCCTGAAAGGCCGCGGGGTATTACTGCGGAGCCACCAGTGAACTAGTATTGAAACCTCGCAAGAAGTCCAGTATGGCCATCCGCTTCTTACCCTCTAGTTGTACGTCAAGCAAGTCAAGCAGGCCGTCGCCCGTTTGCACCCGTAGGTAGCTGCGGCCGTCGGTGTGCCAAGTGCCAGGCGCAGTAGCATCGGGGCCGCTGGCATCCTCATCATCGAAGGGTTGCGCTTTAAAGATCTTGAGCGTGCGGCCGTCGGGTAGTTGGGTGAAGGCGGTGGGAATAGGCGAAAGGCCCCGCACTACATTGGCTAGCGTCGGCGCCGACTGCTGGAAGTCCAACCGACCGGTTTCTTTCTGAAGCTTTGGCGCTGAGCGTAGCTCTGGTAGCTGCGGCTGCGGAATGCTGGGGGCGTTGCCGGCCGCAATAGCTTGCACGGAGCGCAAAGCAAGGGCCGCGCCTGCGACTTTCAGCTTTTCATAGAGCGAGCCAAAATCATCTTCCGGCGCAATAGCTACCGTGTCTTGATAGATCAGATTCCCAGTATCGATTTCGTGCTGCAGGAAGAAGCTGGTCACACCCGTTTGCGTATCGCCGTGCATGAGTGCCCAGTTGATAGGAGCCGCGCCGCGGTACTGCGGTAGCAACGACGCATGAATATTAATGGACCCTAAGCGCGGCATGTTCCACACGGTCTCGGGTAGCATTCGGAAGGCTACCACCACTTGTAAGTCGGCGGCGTAGCTACGGAGCTCTTCCTGAAAGGCAGGGTCCTTTAAGTTCGTCGGCTGTAGCACGGGCAAGCCGTGCTGCACTGCTGCCTGCTTCACCGCCGATTCTTGTAGTTGCCGGCCGCGTCCCGCTGGTTTGTCGGGAGCGGTAAGCACAGCTACTACCTCGCAACCCGGCCAAGTCGTGAGAGCGTTGAGCGTAGGCACGGCAAACTCGGGCGTACCCATAAAGATGATGCGGAGTGGAGAATCAGGCGTCGATGTCATAGGCGCAAAAGTATGAAACCTATCTTCCCTGAGTTAGCATCTGCTCCAGAGCAAACCTGCCGCTGGGCAAAGCCTACCCCTCCTTTCAAAGAACTAGGTTTGCTCAGCGGCAGGCGGTACAGGGCAGCGGCTAAACTGCGTGGGCGTGCTGTTAGGCCTCGGGGTACAGCAAGTATTTTTTGCGCAGAGCTTTGTAGCGTCCCAAGGCTGGCTCCCACGATTGCCGAATCTCTTGCTCTGATTTGCCCGCAATAACCTGCTCGCGCAGGCTGCGGGTCCCGGTAAGTTGTTCAAAGTACTTACCGAAAAAGTGCTCTTTGTCGGTGCTCTGCTGGTAGAAGTCGAGCAGGTACTTCATTGAGAATCCGATGTCGTTGCCAGTCTGGCGCAGATCTTGGCCGTAGCAGCGCTTCCCATTTTGAGGTGGGGTAGGCGAGCCGGCGTTAGGAGCCGGCGTGAAACTGAACGGCCGAGTAGCGGGCTGGGTGGGCGCCCCAATAACTTCAAAAGGAAATTCGGTGCCCCGCCCCACGCTCACGTCAGTACCCTCAAATAAGCAGACGGTTGGGTAGAGAGCTACTGAATGGGCCGTGGGTAGATTGGGAGAGGGGCGCACGGGTAATTCGTAGCGCGTAGCATGTGTATAGCCTTCCACAGGTATTACCGTGAGCTTGCACTGCCGCCCACCAGCTAGCCATTTCTCGCCGTTAATCATCTTGGCTAGCTCTCCTACCGTGAGGCCATGTACCACCGGAATGGGGTGCATGCCCACGAATGACTTGTGGGCGGCCTCCAACACGGGGCCGTCGACATACCATCCGTTAGGATTGGGCCGGTCTAAAACAATAACTTCTTTGCCTTGCTCCGCCGCGGCCTCCATCACGTAGTGCATGGTGCTGATGAAGGTGTAAAACCGTACGCCCACATCCTGAATGTCAAACACCAGCACATCAACATCCTTGAGCATGTCTGGCGTCGGCTTTTTGGTAGCGCCGTAGAGGCTCAGCGCCGGCAGGCCGCTACGTTGGTCACGCCCGTTTTTGATGGTAGCGCCGTCGGCGGCTTCACCCCGGAAACCATGCTCTGGTCCGAAGATAACATTGACGCCTACCCCCTTTGCCAAGAGGGTATCGACGAGAAAAGCCTGCCCAACGCGAGCCGTTTGATTCACAACCACGCCCACCCGTTTGCCCTTAAGCAAGGGCAGGTACCGGTCGAAACGCGCAGCCCCAACGCGTAGGGTAGCTGCCGCCGAAGAAGCAGGTAGTACCACCTGTGGTGGGGAAGTGGTTGATTGTCTGAGCGGAGCGCCGCCCTGGGGTGGGGTAGTAGCGGGTGTGTGGGTGCAGTCAGCCAGCAGTAGCGCCAGGCTCAACAGACTCGTGGGAAAGACCGAAATCATGGCAGAAAGCAGGGGCTGGAAAACTGGTCGGGTTACCGTAGCTTTACGCCGGTGAACGTTTCGCAGTACATATCTAACAAAATTGACGGGGGAGCCGATTCCGGCTCGTTTACTTCGTCGGTGACAAAGATAGCCATCATCAGCATTGCCATGGGGCTAGCGGTGATGGTGGTCTCGTTTGCCATCCTCGAAGGTTTCCGCAACGAGATACAAAGCAAGATCTTTTCCTTTGGCTCTCACTTGCAAATTAGCAAGTACGATACCAACAATTCGTTGGAAGTAGAGCCCATTGGTGAGCCACAGCTGATTCAGGAACTGAAGCGTAACCCGCAGGTTAAATCCTTCCAGCCCTTCGCGCGCAAAACCGCCATCATCAAAACCAAGGATGAAGTGCTGGGCGTGGTGCTGAAGGGCATTGATGAGAAAAATGGCCAGTCGTCGATGCGGAAGAACCTGGTGGAGGGTAAGTTCTTGTCCTTCCCTGATTCCTCAGCTAGCAACGACGTGCTGGTTTCGCGCAAGGTAGCCGACAAGCTGCGCCTCAAGCCCGGCGACAATGCCCAGTTCTACTTTATCCAAAATCCGCCCCGCGTGCGTCGTTTCACCGTGCGCGGTATTTACCAGACTGGCCTCGATGAGTTTGACGAGGTGTACGTCATTGGTGACATCCGGCAGGTGCGGGACCTGGCTGGCTGGCCCGATTCTCTGGTGGGCGGTATGGAAGTCACGCTGAAAGACTTCCGCCGCCTGGATATTGTAGCCGATAACCTCTACGAAAACCTGCGCTACGATCTTAAGCTTGACAAGATTACCGAGCAGTATGCGCAGCTATTCGACTGGCTACAACTGCTGAACCGTAACGTAGTTATCTTCCTGCTGCTGATCATCTTCGTGGCGACGTTTAACATGGTAGCCACCATCTTTATCATGATTTTGGAGCGCACCAACATGATTGGGGTGCTGAAAGCCATCGGCGCTACTGATAATCAGATCCGTAGCATGTTCTTCTTTCGAGGCCTCAGCTTGACGATGCGCGGCATGCTGTACGGGAATATTGTGGGCTTGGGCTTCTGCGCCATTCAGTACTTCTTCCACCCCATCCCCCTGGATCCCGAGAACTACTACATGGACCGCGTACCCATTCACTGGGACCTGTTCATTATCCTGGTGCTCAACGCCGCTACCTTCCTTACCTCTTTGCTGGCAGTACTGATTCCTACCTATCTTATTGCCCGCATCAAGCCGGTTACGGCCATTAAGTTCGACTAAGTCTAAGTTCAATAAACAACCGACGCCTGCCTCTACTTAGGGGCAGGCGTCGGTTGTTTATAGCCACTGGCTTTGGAGTATCAGGTTTGGATCGGGGCACAGAGCGGCCCATTTCTCTTGCTCTTCTGGCAGGGCTACTCCTGGAAAGTCTCCCGCTAAACCAAGCATGTCGGCAATAACTTGGAAATGCAGGTGTGGAGGCCAGTCGCCATTTTCAGGTGCGGGGCCTACTTCCGTAAATGTTTCCCCTTTGGCAACAGTCATACCTGGGCGCAGGAGTAGGGTTTCGCGGCGGCTAAGGTGGCCATATAGCGTGTAGAAGGTGGCGTCTTCGAGGCGATGCTGCAAGATGACGGTAGGGCCATAGTCGCCAAAGTTGTCATTGTCCTGCACGCTGTGCACCACGGCATCTAGCGGCGCCAGTACCGGAGTGCCTGCCCGCAACCACACGTCCACGCCCAGGTGCAGGGAACGGGCGGGCACGGCGGGGTCCCCGAACAGATCGGGCTGCGCCGGTAGATAACTCGGTTTTCGAGGTAGCCGCCCACGCCAATGTGAGCTTGTTGTGCTTCTAGCAAGCGGACTACCAAGGCTTCGAAGGCGGCGGTGTCGCGCAGATCGGCATCTTCTAGCAGCGGATTGGCGGCGGTAAAATCGAGGCGGGCCACATCTGGGGCGTTCAGGTCGACGGGTAGTACCGGGCCAAACTCGTGCTGGTGGCGCTCAAGTAGCGAAGCTAGCATAGGATAAATAGGAAGGAGGCGCGGTGTTAGCGCAGGGTAAGTGTTTAGGTCTGATTGAGCAAGGGCTTAGAACTGGGGTAGGCCGCCCGCAAAACCACGAGCGAACTACGGGCGTAAATTTTACACGTTGCCCTAATGCACCGCAAGCTAAAGCATACGCCACATTATCCTGTATTTTTGCGGCCCAATCACACAAGCCCCTGCCACGTTCCTGTAGTATATATGAGCAGTCCCTACCTCACGCTTACCGTCGTTGCCCTTACCCAAGAAACGCCCGACACCATTACCATTCACCTGGAGCGACCCGACCGCCAGCCCGTAGCCAGCGACCCTGGTCAGTTCCTGACGCTGATTTTGCCCTGCGGACCCGGCGGGAAGAAAGAACGCCGTGCCTATTCCCTGAGCAGCACGCCCGCCGAAGCTCCTCGCTTGTCGGTGACGGTGAAGCGCGTGGTGGGTGGCCTTATGAGCAACTATCTGCTGGATACGGTGCGCGTAGGCCAGCAGATGGAAGTAATGGCACCCCTGGGCAACTTTACCCTCAAAACGGCCCCCAACTCGGCCCGGTCGTTGGTGCTGGTAGGAGCTGGTTCTGGGGTCACTCCTCTGATGAGTATGCTAAAAGCGGTGCTGCGAGAAGAGCCCCAGAGCCACGTGCTGCTGGTGTATGGCAACCGCAATGAAGAATCGGTAATATTCCGGGACCAGTTGCGCCAACTGGAGCAGCAATACGCCAGCCGCTTCCAGATTGAGCACGTGTATAGCCAGCCTAAAGGCCCCATTACGGCGCACCAGCACACGGGCCGCCTCAACCGCACCATGCTCCTGCGCATTTTGGAGCAGCGCCATTCCTTCCCGGCTGCTCAAGCCGAGTACTACCTCTGCGGCCCCGATGGGATGATGATGGAAGCACAATCAGCGCTGGAGTTGCTGGGCGTGCCAGCTAGCCGTATTCGCCGGGAGAGCTTTGTGGCCGCAGCCGATGCTACGGAAGCCGCTGGCAGCCACGGCGACGTTTCGGCCGCCGAGGATGACGGCACTATTGTTACGCGTACCGTCACCGTCAACTACGAAGGCTCGGAATACCAGTTTAGCGTCGAGCCCAACCAAACCATCCTGGAGGCTGCTCTCGACCTAGACATCGACTTGCCATACTCCTGCCAGGCTGGCTTGTGCACCGCTTGCCGCGGAAAGTGCCTCTCAGGCAAAGTGCATTTGGATGAGCGCGAGGGCTTGTCGGATTCCGAGCTGAACCAGGGCTACGTACTAACCTGCGTGAGCCACCCGCTAACGAGCGACGTCGTGATTGAAATAGGGTAGACATCTGCCCCGAAGTATTGTTCTACCCCGTAGAGAAGCACAACGGCTGCTGCACGGATTGTATCCGTTGCTGACTTCGTTGCTTTTCTGCGGGGTAGATGCATTTTCTACCTTATTGCAGCGTTACTTTTCTTCGCGCTTCCCGTATCTTCCTTCTTATGACTTTCTACTCCTCCGCCACTGCTGCCGATTTGGCCACCGACACGCAGCGTCCGCCCCGGCAATACCTGCCCGAAGAATTCAGCGTAACCGATTGGGCATCCCTTGAGCCTTTTTTTGTCGAACTGCGCGACCGGCCGGTCGCTTCGGCGGAGGCTCTGGAGCGCTGGCTACTCGACCGCTCAGAACTAGAATCTGTGTTGAGTGAGGATTTGGCTTGGCGCTACATCCGCATGACGTGCGACACGCAAGACGAGGGACGCTCCGAGGCATTCCAGTATTTCGTAAGCGAAATAGAGCCCAACGTAGCACCCTACGACCACGCCCTAAATGAGAAAATGGTTGGGTCGGAATTTCTACCGGATTTGGACCCCGCCCGCTACCGCGTATTTATTCGCTCAGTGCGGCAGGCCCTGAATATCTACCGGGCCGAAAATATTCCGCTCAAAACTGACATTAGCACTAAGCAGCAGCAGTATGCCGCCATTGCGGGTGCTATGACTGTAACGCTTGATGGCGAAGAAGTAACCTTGCCCCGTGCCGCCGACCGCCTCAAAAGCCCTGACCGTGCTGTGCGGGAAGAAGCCTGGCGTGCCATTCAGAATCGCCGCCTCCAGGATGCGAAACCACTTGATGCTCTCTTTACGGAGCTGATTGGGTTGCGCCACCAAATGGCCCTGAACGCGGGCTTCTCAAACTTCCGCGACTACATGTTTGCGGCATTGGGTCGCTTCGATTACACTCCCCAGGATTGCTTTAATTTCCACCGGGCCATACGCGAGACGGTAGTACCGCTGATTGACGATTTGGACCTGGAACGCCGCCAAGACCTGACGCTGCCTGAGCTTCGGCCCTGGGACCTGGACGTTGACGTGTCGGGCAAGGCTCCGTTGCGGCCCTTTGAAACGGGCGAGGAACTGCTCGAAAAGACGATAACGGTATTTCAGGAACTAGATCCTTTCCTAGGTGACTGCCTACGCACAATGCGTCAGATGGGACATCTCGATTTGGAGTCGCGTAAGGGCAAGGCACCTGGTGGCTACAACTACCCCTTGGACGAAACCGGCGTGCCATTCATCTTTATGAATGCCACCAGCTCCCTGCGTGATGTGGTGACTATGCTGCACGAAGGCGGCCACGCTGTACATAGTTTCCTGACGCGGCGCCTACCCTTGGGAGCCGACAAGCACCCACCATCAGAAGTGGCCGAACTGGCCTCGATGAGCATGGAGTTGATGAGCATGGATCATTGGGACGTGTTCTTTGAGGATGCTGATGAGCTACGCCGGGCCAAGAAAACCCACCTGGAAAGCGTATTGGAAACCTTCCCCTGGGTAGCAACTATTGATAAGTTCCAGCACTGGGTGTACGAGAACCCCCAGCATACGGAGCAGGAACGCCACCAGCGCTGGACAGCAGTATTCGACGAATTCAACCAACGGACGGTAAGCTGGAAAGGCTTGGAAAACTACAAGCCCTATCTGTGGCAGAAGCAACTGCACCTCTACGAAGTGCCCTTCTACTACATTGAGTACGCAATGGCGCAGCTAGGTGCTATTGCCGTATGGCGCAACTACCGCCAAGATGCCGAGCAAGGACTAGAAGCCTATAAACGGGCATTGGCGCTGGGCTATACGGCTCCTATTGGGGAAATTTATGCCGCTGCAGGTATTCGGTTCGACTTCTCGACCGAATACCTGCGCACTCTCGCCGATTTTGTGCACGACGAGATGGCTCGCCTCTAAGCGAAACGTAGCGCAACAAAAAGGGCGGCTGGGATATTCCCAGCCGCCCTTTCTTTATAGTGTATACCTTAATAACAACCGAAACGAAGGATGGAAAGGAATAATAGATGAATGATTTTGTCTGTATGAGCCCCAAGATGCCCCAAACGTTGCATGGTCTTTTTGTAATATCATAAAGTATTGATATACAGCAATAAAAAACACTCCGCCGGGCTGGGGAGTGTTTTTCTAGGGCATCTAACCGCTACTTTACTGGCAAGGTAAACACGGGCAAGGGCTTGAGCTTACTATACTGCCCGCCCAGTTGTGCCAGTTCTGTGGCATGCACTTGCAGGTAATTATTGAACCGAGTGGCCGCTTGGTCGTATCGCACTCGAAAGCTAATCAGGCTCACATCGGCGTCCTGGATGCGGTCAGTAAGCATCTTGACGGCGGGAGCGGGCTCCCTGCCTGCGGGTAGTGCTAGCTGGTACACCACTTTCATCAGGGAGTCCTGGGCGGTATCGTAGGCATCAATCCGGGCCGACTCCGCATGGTGGTTTGGTCGTAGCGGAGGGTTTTCAGCCGGCTGTTGGCTCGTTGCAAGTCACGCAATTGGGCTCGGTTGGTGCCGGGCTGCCCTTCCAGCGCAGTCAGTACGTGGCGCAAGTCTTGCAGCTTGGCATCGTCGCTGCTTACCATCTCCGTCCATCGCGCCTGAACGGTATCGCGCAGAATATCTACCTGCACTTTCACGGCCGCCGCCGAAGCAGGATCAATGACCTTGGGCGTGCGGTTACAGCTCGTAGTTGCCAAAGTACAAACCAGCAACAACCAAAAAATATGCTTCATGTCTTAACCAGTAGGGAATTGTGCAATGAGCCAACGAAATTGACTGCAAAAACAATCAATAGTGGCGAAAATGCTGCCATTGCGCGTGTATAATTTTCCGCACTCAGATAAACGGGCCGGGGACTAGACTTGCTGATCTGCGCCGGCTAAGGATTTCCTGGTAGCTGCTGCGGCACGGTGCTATACACCGTATGATTGAAGCGTGCACCAGCCCAGATGCATACCTTTGCAACCCACGTACGTTTTGCCTATTGCCTCTGGGCTAGTAGCAAGACCTGACCATTCTGCAACCTCCGTCATTTTATGAGCGACGTCACTCCATTAGATAAAGTAGGCGAATTTGGCCTGATTCGCCGGATTCAAAACACCGTGCACCAGCTACAGCCTAGCACCATCCTGGGCATCGGCGACGACGCGGCCATTATAGCCCCGCCGGCTGGGCAAGAAGTAGTAGTGAGCACCGATTTGCTGGTGGAAGGTGTACATTTTGACCTCACCTTCTGTCCCCTGAAGCACCTCGGCTATAAGGCCGTTGCAGTCAATGTATCGGATGTAGCCGCTATGAATGCCACGCCCACGCAACTGGTGGTAGCACTCAGCTTGCCAGCGCGCTTTTCGGTGGAAGCCGTGGAGGAGCTGTACGAAGGGATGCGCCTGGCCTGCGAGGCCTACCATGTAGACTTAGTAGGTGGCGACACCACGGCCAGTCGCGGTGGCCTCACCATTGGTATCACGGCGCTAGGCAGGTAGAAGCTGGGAAAGCGGTGCGCCGGAGCGGGGCGGGTCCCAATGACCTGCTGTGCGTGACGGGCGATTTGGGCGGCGCATTTTTAGGTTTGCAAGTCCTAGAGCGTGAGAAGCAAGCCTGGCAAGCCGACCCCGAAACCCAACCGGAGCTTGGCAAATATCCCTACGTACTACAGCGCCAGTTACGCCCTGAGGCCCGAATGGACGTAGTGCACGAGCTGCGCGACCTGGGTGTGGTGCCCACCAGCATGATTGACGTGTCGGACGGCCTAGCTTCGGAGGTGCTGCATTTGTGCCAGGCTAGTGGTACCGGCGCCCGTATCTTCTCCGAAAACTTACCTATTGCTAACCCCACTCTGGAGGTGGCCGAAGAGTTCAACCTCGACCCCATCATGTGCATGCTCAATGGTGGTGAGGACTACGAACTGCTATTCACCATTCCGCTTACTGCCCACGACAAAATCAAGAACCACCCCGATATCACCATCATCGGCCACATGGTAGACCGTAGTGAAGGAGCCAACCTCATTACCAAAGCTGGCCAGCCCGTGCCCTTGCGCGCGCAAGGCTTCCAGCATTTCGGGTAGGCGTCTCCTTATAAAGCCAACAGCTCACCGACTCGCTAGAAAGTCGGTGAGCTGTTGGCGTTTTGGGGCATCCTGCTAATCCTCCGGGTAGGGGATGTACACGAAGTTGGTAAACTCCTCGTCAAGCACAAACAAGCAGCAGTACTCGTCGGGGTCTTTGTAGGTCTGCTGGAAATCTTCAATTCTTTCGGCTCCAATTACGCGTTGCTGCACCAGCATCTCGGCATAGCTAGCGAAAACGTGCCACTCCAAGTTTAGCTCATCTGCGTTTACCAGCAGGCGGCCCAGGGGCACCTCCTGCCGCGCAAAGATGAAGACGGGGTGCTTGGAAATCTCACGCTTGCGGATTTGATAGGAAGCTTCCTTCAGCGTATCAGAAACGGTAGCAAAATCCTTGGTGATGGTGCCGAGGTATTTTCCGTTCAACTCGGGGTCGTTGGTGTAGTCCATTGTGCTCATGTAGTTATTCTACGAGTCTTCTCAACACTAATTGATTGCCATCAAGACCTAAAACAATGGCTTTTCCTTACTTCAGCTCCAGCAACACCACATTCTCTACGTGGTGGGTGTGGGGAAACATATCCACGGGCTGCACTTTCACCACCTGATAGGCTTCGTCAAGCAGCTCTAAGTCGCGGGCTTGGGTGGCGGGGTTGCAGCTAACGTACACGATGCGAGGAGCACGCATTTCCAGTAGGCGGGCTACTACGTCAACGTGCATGCCGGCGCGGGGAGGGTCGGTGATAACTACATCGGGGCGCCCGTGCTGGGCAATGAAGTCGGCGTTAAGTACGTCCTTCATGTCGCCGGCGTAGAACTCCGTGTTGGTCACGTCATTAATTGCCGAGTTGATGCGGGCATCGGCAACGGCTTGCTCCACGTATTCTACCCCTACAACGTGCTTGGCCTGACGAGCCACAAAGTTGGCGATGGTGCCAGCCCCGGTGTAGAGGTCATACACCAGTTCATTGCCAGTAAGCTGGGCAAAGTCGCGGGTGATTTTGTAAAGGTTGTAAGCGCCTTCGGAGTTCGTTTGGTAAAACGATTTTGGGCCTACCCGGAAGCGCAAACCTTCCATTTCCTCGTGAATGTAGGGCTCGCCTTTGTAACACACCACCTCCAAGTCGTGGAAGGTTTCGTTGCCCTTGTCGTTGAGGACGTAGTTGAGGGAGGTAATCTGCGGAAACCGTTCGTAGATGTAGTCCAGCAGCGGCTCGATGGCTTGGTGCTGGCGGTAGCACTGCAGAATCACCATCAGGTCGCCGGTGTTGGCCGTGCGGATGATGAGGTTGCGAAGCAGACCTGTTTGCTTGATGATGTTGCCGAAGCGGAGCTCGTTTTCGCGCGCATAGTCGCGAATAGCCAAGCGTATCTGGTTGCTGGGGTCGGGCTGCAACCAGCAGTGGTTAACGTCAATAATCTTGTCGAAGCGGGCTGGTGTATGGAAGCCCAGTACGCGCCGGTCGTACTCCGTAGTCTCGTCCTGAATTTGCGCTTCTGTCAGCCAGCCCATAAAGCTGAAGGTGTACTCCAGCTTGTTGCGGTAGTAGGTTTGGGCGGGCGACCCCATAATGGGTGCCACAGGTGGTATGGCTACTTTACCAATGCGCTGCAAGGTGTCTTCCACCTGCTGCTGCTTGTACTGCAATTGGGTGTTGTAGCCGATGTGCTGCCACTTGCAGCCTCCGCATACCCCAAAATGCTCGCAAAAGGGCGTTACGCGCAGCTCCGAGTACTTGTGGAAGTGCGTAGGGACGGCCTCCAAGAAGTTTTTTTTGCTACGGGTGATGCGTAGGTCCACCACGTCGCCGGGGGCTACCTGGGTTACAAAAATGACAAGATTGTCGTGGCGAACAATGCACTTGCCCTCCGCCACCATGTCCTGAATCTCAATGTTGCGGAGCGCGTCCGCCGGGATTTTTTTAGCTGCTTTACTCACGCCAGCAAAGGTACGCACGGATTCAGACGGAAAATGAAGGCGACACGGATTTCCTGGGGTGTACTACTCCCTCAGTCGGTTGCCGCTTCACTGCCCAGCCGTTAGGGAATGCTGCGCAACGGCGTGGAAGTTGGTAGATAAAGCAGGGCGTCGAACTCCCGGCGGAGGTCATGCCGCAAAAACGTGCTTCTGGGTACCGTGTGCTCTACGTCGCGCAACAGAAGGTTTTGGTAGAGCCACTGCGTGCCGGGGGAGAGGCTAGGATGGCGCAAGTCTAGTAGAACGGGGGTGGTAGTAGCCGTCCGGAAGTAATACTCGTAGCTGCCGGGCTCGGCCGTAGCGGCTTCGGCCATAGCAAAGCGGCCTTGGGGGGCAGTTGTCCGAAAGCTGCCCCTGCCAAATGCCGATGCTAGGGCAACGTAGTTGGGGCCGTAGGTAGCGCGCAGCAAGCGGCCAGTAGTGGCGGTGGCATCTAGCACATGATTGTGAGCCAATACTATTAGGGTAGCGCTGTTGGGCTGGCTATGCAGCCAATGAATGTTCTGGGCCAGCGACGTTGCCCGGTAGGTGGGTGCCAGCTCCAAGTCGAGGGTTTGTAGCGTCACGTATTGCTCTAGTTCTAGCAGTAGCTGCTGCTGAATGGCTGCTTCCTCAAGCATAAGCCCGCCGCCAGCCTGCAACCGTACCCGCTCTTCCAAGCCGGCGCGCACGTTTTGCAGTGTAGTCCGGACAAGGGTCAGGCGCGGGTCGGTCTTGGTTGGTTCCGTAAACGGATTCAGGCGAATGCCCGCGCCGGGTAAGGCTTGGAGCTGTTGGCCGAGCTGCTCTAGCTGGGTATGCAAAGCCGTTGCGGTTCTGGGGAGTAGCTCTCGGAGGTTCGCTATGGTTTCGGAGGGAAGCTGGCATTCCAGGCCGCCCACGTGCACCTTGACAGCAGCCCGCTCATTGAACGCGCGTAGCCATTGCACCAGCGCCAGGGTTTCTGCCGAATTATAAGCGCCCATTTTGCCGAGTAGCTGGCGTGGGTTTCCCTGGCCAGTTCGCAGATAGTCATTCAGCGCCAGACAAACGGCTCTGTCGGCTTCCAAGGCAATAGTGCGTACTCCTTTCTGCTCTATGAGGTAGCGGGTGAGGCGGTGACGCAGTTGCGCAATTTCGCGGGAGCCATAGCTGACCTCCCCTAGGCCAATTATCTGCGCTTTTGTTACTAGCGCCCCGAAGGGTGCCAAGTCCTTCACGTCGCCGTCGTCGGGTATCACCGTGCGTAGGGGGAGGGCCGCTTTGCGCAGCCAGGCCAGCTCGGTGGCGGTAGGGAGAGCCACGGCGGCGGGGTCGGCAGGTGGTGCGTACGGCTTGCCATCAACGAGCAGTTGCAGGTTATCAACCCACACGGATGTACCCGCGTGGAGGCTCATACCCAATGCTACCTGCGTAACGAATTTATTCCACGTAATAGGAATGGCCACCGCAAAGGGTTGCCAATCGACGGTTGGGCCGCCCTCGGGAGGTAGGGGCAATTCGCGTACGGCATCTGCGCTGCCCCAACGTGGCCCAAATCGGCTGTCTTCGGTTAGTAGGCAGTAAGCAAAGGCAGCGCCCGGAGCCTTGCTACTACCTCGTATGTAGCCTTTCACCACTAGGGTTTTACCTCGCAACGACGAATCAAGGGGCACTTGCCCAAGGTAGCCAACCGAACGCCCAGGGCCCACTGCGGTCAGGTGGAGGCTGCGTTTGCCATGTTGCGCTGGGGTCAGTGAATCGAGGCGTGCTTGGTATCGAGGATCTTGCAACGGAGGAAATGCACGCTCGAAGTCCCAATTAGGACGGCGGGCGGCAGCCGTGAGCACCAGGGGTTCAGTGCCTGGTAGCAACTGGTCGTGGTAGCGTTGCTGGCCGTTGTTCCACTCTACCCGCACATCATCCAGCCATACCCGCCCCTGGCCCTGAAACCGCAGCCCAACCCGCAAATTGGTAGTGGCCTGGGGTACGGGAAGCTGAATTTGCACCCGTTGCCAGCCAGAGGTTAGCGGGGCCGCAGGCGAGCTGAAGTTATCATTGCCAGCTAGGTTTTCACCCGCAACATTGGTTTGGGCATAAGCATAGAGGTAGGCTTTACCCACAAACTGCTGGGTGCGGAGCTGCCCGCTAATGGTGACCGTTTGCCCCCGCAGCGAATCGACGGGGGTAATGCTAGTAGATACGGCCCCCGATACGGGTTCTTCGGTTTGGCTGACATCAATGAGTAGGCTGCCTCGACCACTCGCCGCCCGTGTGAGCGTATCAACACGCCGTAGCTTGGCATCATTAGGCGTTGCAGCACCGCGAGTACCCCACATCCATAGTAGTAAGGGCTGGTGGTGGTTGGCTTCCGGCTCGAAATTGAGATTGTGTCGCGCCTGGGCGCGGCTAGTGCTAGGCAGCAGTAGCAGCAACACTGGCAGAAGGTAAAGCAGCCGCATGGTATAGAGCAAAGAGATAGAGTAGAAAATAAAAGCGCCGTTCAGAAATACCCGAACGGCGCTTTTTAACAGCTTATTGCCGGTTAGCGGTTGATTTCAAACCAGCCTTTGTAGATAGTGCCGTCCCGAAGTTTGAACAGGTAGTAATACATACCCGCCCCTTGGTCCTGACCGCCGTAGTCGTTGCGGTAGTTGCTGGTTTGGTATACCTGCTTACCCCAGCGGTTGAAGATGGTAAGTGTGTTGCTGGGGTAGAGCGCCACGTTGTCGATGACCAGCACGTCGTTCTTGCCGTCGCCGTTGGGCGTGATGATGTTGTAGAAGCCCAGTTTGTTTTCAAACGCCACACACGCATCGTTGGAGTACGCCGTGCGCGGGTTGGTTTCCGTGCTGATGGCTTGCACTCGGAAGCACTGGTTGAAACCGGCCGTGCTGGTAGGTAAGCTCAGGCTTAGGGTAGTGCCGCTTACCGTTGCTACTTGCTCCGTTACGCCATTGTCAGCCACGCGCGAGATGCGGTACTCCTGCACTGGAAAGCCCACGTACGCC
This sequence comes from Hymenobacter sp. AT01-02, assembly GCF_000961955.2. NCBI lineage: Bacteria > Pseudomonadati > Bacteroidota > Cytophagia > Cytophagales > Hymenobacteraceae > Hymenobacter > Hymenobacter sp. AT01-02. The sequence continues at coordinate 59,595 of NZ_JZIR02000045.1, read as the reverse complement.
GACCACGTTAGACTTACTTGGCCTACGTCGCGGCGGCCCGTGCTCTGGGTGGCCACGGCCTTGGTGAGGATGGTGGTATGCTCTTGGCTGCTGAGCACCGTGCCGCAGGCGTTGGTGAGGTCAAGGCGGTACTGGTAGGCGTAGGTATCGGCGTCCGCACCGGCATCGGTAAAGCTGGTAGCCGAGTTGGCTACCGTGCCCACGGTGACGTAGGCGCCCGTGCTACCCGCTACTCGCCGCCGAATCTGGACCTGGTTGCTGTTGCCCGTGTTGTTAGGAACGGCCAGGGTTAGCGTTACGCTGCGGTCCTGGGCCGCCGCGTTTACCGAAGCGGTAGTCAGCGCCACCGTAGCGTTATCAGGACGGATGGTGACGGTAGCAGCGCAGCTGGCGCTAGTGGTTTCCGTAACCGAGAGCGTAGCCGTGGCGCTACCAGCTGGAATATCTATTGTTACGGTATTGGTGCCCTGGCCACCCGTGATGGTGCCGCCCGCAATGGTCCACTGGTATTGACCGCCTGGGAAGCTAGTGGCCGTGTAGGTCAGGCGTGTGCGCGCCTCGGGGCAGTAGCTAAGTGGGCCCATAACGGCCAGCGGCGGTACTACTAGGAAGGTCTTTGTATATACCTGACCCTGGCAACCGTTGGCATTGGTTTCACGGATGGTAAGCGTGTAGGGGGTAGCGCTGGCAGCAGGGGTAGGCAGCGTCAGGGTATTGCCAGTGCCGCTGACAGCAGCGCCATTCAGGGCAAAAGCGTAGGAAGATGTAGAAGTACCTGGCAAGGAGAAGCGGATAGTGCTCGTGCTTGCACACACCCGATCGGGACCCGTAATGGCTAGGTTCGTAGCCGGTGCAGGCAGCACCGTCACATAAAGCGTGTCGCTAACCCCGCGGCACACGCCGCCCGCCGGGTTGCTCGACTCCGTTACTACTAGCTTCACTACCCCGGCTTGGGTCCAGTTTACTTGTACCGAGGCTTGGTTGGTACTGACCTGGGTACCGCCGATAATCTGCCAGGCGTAAACCGAGCCATTGGTATACTGGGTCTGATACGTGAAGGGGCCGCCGCTTTGGCACACGCGTAGCGGGCCAGTGGGCGTAGCGGTAGCCAACTGCTGGTTTACCCGCACCGGCAGCGTAAAAGTATCCGACGAACACCCGAAGGCATTGAGCTGGAAAGCGCGCACTGAAGCCGTAGTAGTGGCCGTTCCCCAGTTGACCGTAATAGCGCTGGTGCCCTGCCCGCTGGCAATAGTACCGCCCGTTACAAGCCACTGATACGCCATGGCGCGTGGGTTACGAATAGCGTAAGCTACGCCCTGCACCGTGGGGCACACGGAGCGGCTACCTTGAATGCTATCCAATGCGGGGCGTGGGTTCACCGTGATGCGCACCGTATCGCGGGCTGTGCAGCTTTGGGCCGAGGTAGCTACCAGAATATACGTTAGCGTCAGGGGGGCCTGCGTCGTGTTCACACCCGTGAATACAGGCTGAGCGGTAGACGTGCTGCTCAGGTTGGCGGCCGGACTCCAGCTGTACGTGTAACCCGCACGTGCGGCGGCCCCTAATGTTACGCGTTTTCCGTCGCACAGGGCTACATCGGGACCAGCCTGGGCAATGGCAGCCGGGTTTACTGTCACCGTCACGGTGCTAGTGCTGGAGCAGCCCTGGGCCGTAGTGGCCGTCAACGTGTACGTGTAGGTTTGAGCGGTGCCCGTCAGGTTTGGTAGGCCAAAGGTTGGCTGAGCCGTGGTGGTAGTATTCAACCCGGCAGCGGGGCTCCAGCTATACGTGTACCCCGCTACTGGGGCTGCGCCCAGCACTGTTGTTTCACCCGAGCATACGGCCCGGTTAGCCCCAGCAGCAGCCGTAGCAGATGGTTGATAGTGATGCGCACGGTGTCGCGGTTGGTGCACCCCTGAGCAGTAGTAGCCGTCAGAATGTAGCTCACTGTCTGCGGCACCGAGGTAGCAGTAGTTAGCGTGAGCAAAGGTTGCGCGGCCAAAGGGTTGTTCAGGCCAGTCGCGGGGCTCCAGCTATACGTGTAGCCTGTGAGGGCAGCAGCACCCAGCGTTACGGCCGTGCCGGAGCACGTCGTGCGGTCTGGGCCAGCCTGTGCCACAGCGGGCGGGTTTACCGTAACAGTCACGGCACTCGTAGCCGAGCAGCCCTGAGCGGTAGTGGCCGTTACCGTATAGGTGTAGGTTTGGGCCGTAGCAGTAGCGTTAGTCAGCGTGAGAACTGGCTGAGCCGCGGTGGTGCTACTCAAGCCAGCCGCGGGGCTCCAGTTGTAGGTGTACCCCGTGAGGGCGGCGGTACCCAAGGTGATACCCGCGCCGGAGCAAGCCGATTGAGCGTTGCCCGCATTTGCTACGGCGGCTGGGTTCACGGTTACGGTTACTTGGCGCGAAGCAGAGCACTCCCCATTGGAAGTTGATACCGTGTAGGTAGTAGTTTGGGCAGGCGTAACCGTGATGCTGGCCCCGGTAAACGTCTGACCCGTGCTGCTAGTCCAGGTGTAAGCTTGCCCGCCGGTGGCAGTGAGGGTAGTAGAAGCACCTGGCAGATGCTCACATTGGGGCTCGCGGCCAGGGTACCCGGAGGGCGCACCGTAATAGTTCGCACTACGGAATCGGTAGAGCACCCAAACGACGACACCCCGCGAAGCACGAGGCGCCCGGTGCCCGTAGTGTTCCACAGTACCTGCACCGTGCGGCCCGTAGCACTGCCCTGAATGGCCCCGCCGCGCACCGTCCAGCGGTACGTGCTAGTCGTGGGGCCGTTGGCTGTGTACGTGCGGGCGGTGGCCCGGTCGCACACAACGGAGTCGCCCGTAATGCGGTTTGGCCCCGCCGCTCGGGTCACGTACACCTGAAAAATGTCGGCTACGCTTTTGGCGCCGCAGGTCACGTCGGTGGCCGTTACTACCACATCGTAGGGCGTGGTGCGGGCGTTGCCGCACTGGGGGGTAAAGGTGAAACGCCCGTTTACACTGCCCGCCGTGCCTTGAATAGTAGCGCTGCCGGAGGGGTTGCCCGCTACCACCGTGCCAGCATTGCCGGAAAGGGTAGCGTCGTAGCCCCCGGCGCCATCCAGCAACACGCTGTTTACTTTCAGATTGACGGAGTTCTGGTCTGGGTCGCGGACCGCAATGTTAAAACTCAAGGGCTGGCCCTCCTCCACGGTATACACGTGAATTGCCTGCGTAGCCGCCGTGAAAGCAGGGGCCCGATTGGGCTGGCAGGTGCGCGCCACCAGTTGAATTTCGCGGCGCGTAGAGCCAATGAGCACTTCCACGCCATTGATTGTTCGGTACTCCCGCACCTCTACAGCTACTACGTAAGAGCCTAGCCTAGGCGCCGCGTATCGGCTCAGCCCGTTGCTGGCATCAAGATAGGCGTAGCTGCCGGCGGCGGTACCAAACGGTGAGGCTTGGCTGTAGGTGCTAGCGTACGGTACCGTAGGAGGGGCACCCGTAAAGGAATTGGGCAAGTTGAAGCCCCCACCCAACTGCAACGACCCGTAGGGACGGCTAAACGAATACACCAGCCGGTCGCCATCGGGGTCTACGGCGTTATTTACTAGAATGCTCGTGTCGCCTTGGCATACCACTACCACGGCCGTGTCGGAGAAGGTAGGAGAGGCGTTAGGCAGCAGGGGCGGCGCCATCTCCACGTAAATCATCTGCGAGTACTGGTCGGAGCTGACGAGGTTTGTGATGCCTACGTTGCGGTTGCCGTCGCTGTACACGGCGTAGTAGCCGTCAAACGACACGGGGAGATTTACTACGGCTTCGTACCGGCACAGGCGCACGGCCAAGGAGCCCGTAGTACTACACCCGCCCGGCTGGGGCGGGGTAATAACGCTGTTGCTTACGCGCGGTAGCGTCAAGCGCGAGGTAAAGGCCCCATTTTGGGATTTGTTGTAAAAGCCTACCTCAATACTCGGGCGGCCATCGGGCACCTGAGAAGTAACAGGGTCAGCATTTACGTAGATAAGCACCGTTACCTGATAGCGGAAGGGGTTGTTGGTAGGCCCGTTTGCATCTAAATAGCGGTAGTTTATCTCGCCGCCAAGCAAGTGCGTAGCCGAGGCCGACAGTAAGCCGAACCCCAACCAAAGTACCAGTAGCAGGCAGCTTCGGAGTAATGTTGTTCGCATAGAGAAGGGAAAAACAGAGAAAGAAGAGACAGTGGAGCCGCTTTTGGCGGAGAAATTCATCAGATATTGCTGGGAAGACTGGACTACTCGCGCACCACGCGGTGCACGGCAGTTTGGCCATCAGGATATTGTAAGCGCAATACATACACCCCCGCGGGGAGTGGCCGGAGGTTGAACTCAGCGTTGTGAGCAGGTAGCAGGCGAAGGGTCGCAGAGAGTAGATGCGCGCCCAGCAGATTTTCTACCCGCACCAAACAAGCGCCAGGAATAGCTGCCTCGCCCGCCCGTAAATACACCAGTCCATCGGCTGTTGGGTTGGGAAATACGTCTAGGGTAGCCCGCCGATGAACTAGGGCAGTGGCTGTTACGGGGGAAATAAGCACCGTGTAATCCTCTGTTTCGGAGCCGGGCTGGTTTGCCAGACAGGCGTTGGGCTGGTTTGCGTTTAAGCGTACAACAACCCGCATTCGGGTGGCACCAATCGTTTCGGCTTGCGTAGGTGCAGTCACAGAAACAGTAGCCGGTGCGACTCCAACCGAGTTAGTTACCAACTCGGAGAAAGCAAAAGTGCCGTCGCGGTTCCAGTCAACCCACACAAGGGTGCTATGCTGGAGAGTGGGGGCGGTAGTTACCGTAAGAGTAGAAGCAAGGCCAGGGCGCAAGGTCATCACCCGGCTGTTGTAGTTGCCGTACCCGTTAGTATCGGCGCCAGAGGCATTGGCGAACGTGGGGGCGTTAGGAGTAACGAGGGCTACGTTCGTTATCCAGAAGCTCGCGTTTTGTCCTGAGGAAGCGCAGTACGGTACGCAGGGAATTGCAACCTGCACGTAGTCTGCTAGGGTTTTGGTGTCGGTCCCAAACGTATTGGTAACGGTCAGGGAAACGGCGTAAAAGCCGGTGCTCTGATAGGTATGGCTGGGGTTTTGAAGGGTGCTGGTGCTGCCATCTCCAAAATTCCAGTGCCAGCTAGTAGGCGCATGCTCACTTTTGTCGGTGAACTGCACGCTCGTTTGGCAGCTGCCCGCTACATAGGTAGAAGTAAAATCGGCCGCCGGGCGGCTGGTATTCGGCTGCAACGTGATGGTGTAATCCTCCGCCTGGCCATATTGAACAGCGGTGCAAGGCGTGAAGGAAGAACCCGCATAATCGGAAATCACGCGCAGCCGCAGGGGGTGGTTGAGCACTGCCGCAGTAGGCATCGTCACCCGGCCGCTTGGGTTCGTTGTATTCAGGGCCTGATACAGCAACTCTGAGGTTGCAAAAATGCCGTCATTGTTGGCATCTAGCCATACGCGTGTATCCTGCGCCAACGTAGGGTTGGTCGTCAAACGAATAGGGTAGTGGCCTCCCGCCATGAGTGTTGCCTGGCCAGTGCACGTGAAATCCTGATAGCCCACCGAACCATCTGCTGACGACTGCGTGAGAGGCCCCAGCGAGAAGCTAGTGATGCCGTAATTACAGCAGTAAGCGGATGTTGCCGGGGTGCAGGTCGCTACTATGGGCGCGTAGCTAGTATAGGTCACGTAGCCCGTACGCGTGCGAGTAGTGCTACCCAAGGCGTTAGTCGCCGTCAGTTCAACGGTGTACGTGCCGGCCGCGGCATAATAGTGACTGGGATTTTGAAGGGTGCTGGTGGTTCCGTCGCCAAAGCTCCACAGCCAATGGGTAGGTGCATACTGACTTTGGTCAGTAAACTGTACTATTCCGGAGCAGGTCTGTGGGTGGTCAACTACAAATTCAGCAGTGGGTGGCATTGTACCGGCACTCACCACCACGCTATAGTCCTCAGTTTGCGAATAATACGGGGTAGAGCAAGGCGTAGGCACCGGTGCATTCGCGTAATCGGCGGCGATGCGCAGACGCAGACGCACGCCCATGCTGGTGGTAGAAGGTAGCCGAATAGTACCCGTATGCACTCGTTTGGCGTTGGAGCTAAATACGAGCTCCGAAGAAGGATTGAAAACGCCATCATTGTTTAAGTCAATCCATGCCCGCACCGTCTCATCGGTGTTTGCGTTGGTCTGGATGCTAAGGATGGCATCCATACCCAGGACAAGAGCCGCCGATTGTTGACAGGAATAATCCTGATAGCCATCCGTAGCGCCCGCCGACGCATGGTGCAGCGTGCCCAACGTAACGGCGAAGATGCCCATGCTGAAGCTGCTAGTAGCGGCTGGAGCATTGCCAGGCGTGCAAGCAGTAGTAGCGGCGGGGCACTGAGCTCTTAGTATTGGTGCCGGGCCCACCATAAAGAATAGCACCATCACCCCACGCCAGCTGGCTAGACAGCGCAGAGCGCATAAAAGGAGCATCATGCAGACACGAGGTAAGGAAGCATAGAATAACAGGTTAAATGTAAAGACAATGCGTGGAAAAAATGCAATTTCTTCGTCTGCTTACTTGCTCGAGTGCTCAGCAGCCTACCTCGCTTCTCGAACCGAGAGTTTGTGCGGTAGCGCCCATAGGATGCCCGAAATACCTGTAGTTTTGTAAGACGTAGTACCGACGGCAGGGTCGTTATATTTTCTTCATGAAAGACAAAGTTGTACTTATCACAGGTGGTACTTCCGGCATTGGTCGGGCCACGGCGTTGGCATTCGGGCAGGCGGGCGCCCAAGTAGCCGTTACTGGGCGCGACGAGGCGCGTTTGCGTGATATTGCCGAAGAACTTACCCGACTAGGCGTACGCCACGTGGTTATTCGCGCTGATGTAGGTGTAGAGGCCGATTCTCGGCGGGCCGTGGAGGAAACGGTAGCAGCCTTTGGCCGACTGGATATTCTGATCAACAACGCAGGTATTAGCATGCGGGCTTTGTTCCGCGACGCCGACTTGGACGTGATTCAGCGGCTGATGCAAACCAACTTCTTCGGTACTGTATACACTACCAAATTTGCGCTGCCTCACGTTACCCAGGCGAAAGGCTCCATTGTTGGCATCAGTAGCATAGCAGGCTACCGAGGGCTGCCCGGTCGCACGGGCTACTCCGCTTCCAAGTTTGCCATGCACGGCTTTCTGGAAGCGTTGCGTACAGAACTATTGCCCCAGCAGGTGCACGTGCTGCTAGCGTGCCCTGCTTCACCGCCTCCAACATCCGGAATACCGCCCTGGCTGCCGATGGCTCCCAGCAAGGCGAGTCGCCACGCGACGAACAGAAAATGATGAGCAGCGAAGAGGTAGCCCAGCACTTGGTAGATGCCGTGCGCCAACGCCGCCGCGACCTAGTGCTTACGGGGCAAGGCAAACTCACTGTATTTCTCAACAAGTGGCTGCCTGGCCTCGCTGATAAGCTGGTGCTGAACCATTTCCGTAAGGAGGAACCTGATTTTAAGCTTTAAAACTACCGGTACACTGAGTTGAAAGCTCTTGATTAGAGAAAGGGCCGGGTTTCGGAAGAATCCTGGCCCTTTTTCTAGACAAGCTGATACTAAAAGCTTAATCTATCAAGACCAAATCTGGGGTGCGGATGTAGGCATCCTGCCCTTTCCAGCGGACACGGTACCAGATATCTTGTTTGCCCTGCACGGCGAACCGGTCGCCGGCCGCCGCAGTAGTCAGCCAAGCCGCTCCCGCCGATGGTCCCGCCATTAGGGCTGCGTGCGAACGAGCAACTAAGCCCACCCGAGGTGGGGCCAATAGGTTGAGAAAGACAGCGGTAGCCGCTAGGTAAGCGCCATAAGCCGTCCACCATGCCCGGCCCGCCGTGCGCCGTCGTACGAGCAGCAATGTGCCCGCCACCACTGCTACTACAAGTAGGCCTTGCAGCAGACGGTTGTAGTACCTGCGAAAGGTGATAGTTAAACTTTGGCGCCACGTGTCAGGGTAGCCCGTGAGGCGGTGTTCTTGTGCCAAGGCCGCCATTTTGCGCCAAGTATCCTGACGTGGTTGGCCCGCTTGGGCCAAACTGAGGTAGTACAAAGCGGCCGGATACTGGTTGCGGCCTTCCTGCACATAGGCCATGCGCAGCAACTGCTGGGGCGACTGATGTCCGCCTTGCTCCCGAATTTGCCGGTAGAGCCGGTAAGCTGGTTCTGCCTGCCCAGCATCAAACAAAGAATCGGCCCGAGAAAGAAGTTTGGTAATATTTTGGCTTTGAAGCGGTTGAGCTTCTACGCGGCAGGCGAGGAAAAAAAAGAGCGAAAAAAGAAGGCGAATTTTCAGCAAAACGTTTGGAGTGTAAAGTGCGGCCTACTACTTTTGTGCCACAATCAGCGAAAAAGCTCGCTGGTAGCAAAGAAAACGATTCTGTAGCTCAGCTGGTAGAGCAATACACTTTTAATGTATGGGTCCTGGGTTCGAATCCCAGCGGGATCACACAAGCCTCACCTTCCGGTGGGGCTTTTTTCTTGCCCGATTGGCTAGGATCCTTTGGAATCCAAGTGCAGACTTCCGACTACGACAGCGCTAGTTAAGTCTTTGCAGCCGAGAGGTCTAGCCTGAAGTCTTACGCTAAGCACAACAGACGAATTCTGGTGTGACTTTTCGTGCCTACCTGAGTTCAAACAAGGCAAGAAAGGAAATTCGGTTTTATTAGCTGATAGTTATCAAGTAGATATGCCACGCCCGGCCTATGGCATGGTAGTGACTGCACTACTCTGTTGCCCCGACTTTTGTAGGGAAGTCTGGTCTGGTTGCGGTAGGTATATGGGTTCAGCCAGGTACTACCTCCCAGTATCATCGAAGATATTGCTGTAGCTCATACTTCCTGCTTGTTCTGATAATAGCACACGACATATGTGTTTTTCAGTTTCAGGGCATATAATCGTTGCTCCACCCTTGGGTTTGTCTTGAACAGTAGGAAAGCCAGAAGACTTATAAATAAGGATGGGGCGAATTTGGGTAGGATTAGATACAACTAGGGGAATGCGCTAGTAGCAAACAGAAGGACAGGTGTTCTGCTTCGGTACCTAATGACAGAAGCACCAAAAGCGCTACCCGTTGGGACTTTCTAGAGTGATACGATGGGTCGACTTTTCAGAAACAAGGCCCAAATACAGCCGCAGTGCCACACTTGGGGTAAACACGCGGAAAATTTTTGAAAAAAATATACCAAAATAGGTGTGCTGTGTATGAAGGATTTACGGGTGTGAAGGCGTCCGAAAGTGCCTTCTTCTAGCCGAAGATAGATATCCAGATTTGCACATGTAAAATCGACCTTCTACTTTTGCCATCCCTTCCACGGAATACTCTGCTAGTAAGGGAAACGATTCTGTAGCTCAGCTGGTAGAGCAATACACTTTTAATGTATGGGTCCTGGGTTCGAATCCCAGCGGGATCACACAAGCCCCACCTTCCGGTGGGGCTTTTTTCTTGCCTTGTAGGAAGGGGTAAGTGCTAGACTAGTGAGCAGCTAGGTCTGATTTAGATAAGATTCATGTAACTAAAGAATCTGTTTGAGAGTCTAGGAAGGAATATCAACTACATTTCTTTCCAGACGATATGGCCAATTCAGCATCTTCTGCGCGCCTGCAAAATCAGGTAGCACTCATAACAGGTGGTAGCTCCGGTATTGGAGCCGGTGTAGCCAAGGCCATGGCCGCCGAGGGCGCTACCGTAGTGGTCAACTACTCGCATAGCGCTGATGAAGCCCAGGCTGTGGTAGACGAGATTAAGCAGGCCGGTGGGAAAGCCGTGGCTATCCAAGCAGATGTAAGTAAAGAAGACCAAGTGCTGCACATGTTCGATGAGGTTCGGCGGCAGTTTACTACCCTGCACATTCTTGTAAACAACTCTGGTATTCAGCAAGATGCCAAGTTCTTGGATATGACGCTGGAGCAGTGGCAGAAGGTTATTGACGTAAACCTCACGGGGCAGTTTCTGTGTGCCCGAGAGGCCGCCCGCGAGTTTGTGCGCCGCGGCCCTCAGCCAGAAGTGTCGAATGCCACGGGTAAGATCATTTGCATGAGTTCGGTGCACGAGGTTATTCCGTGGGCTGGCCATGTGAACTATGCCACTAGCAAGGGCGGCATTATGCAGCTTATGAAGAGCATGGCCCAAGAATTAGCCCCCCAAAAAATCCGCGTCAATAGCATCGGGCCGGGCGCTATAGCTACGCCCATCAATCTGTCGGCGCGCGACACGCCTGAAGAAGAAAAAAGCTTGCTTACGCTGATTCCCTACGGCCGCATTGGCGAACCTGCCGATATAGGTAAAGTAGCTGTGTGGCTAGCCTCCGACGAATCGGACTACGTGACGGGAACTACCCTCTTTGCCGATGGTGGCATGACGCTCTACCCCGGCTTCGCTGACAACGGGTAAGCAACTACTAGGCCCTAAGTAGCCGTGAAGCAGTACGCGGCGTAATCACATGGCTGGCGTTACCTTACTGCTGCCTAGGGCCTATTTTGGTAGTTTCACACTGGCACCCGGCAACTAGTAGTCATGAACGAAGAGCGACAACGGCAGGAAGAAGCAAAAAACGGCGCGCTGCCGTGGCATCGGTTTGGTCCTTATTTGTCGGAGCGGCAGTGGGGCACGGTGCGCGAAGACTACAGTGCCACGGGCGACGCCTGGAACTACATCTCCCACGACCACGCGCGTAGCCGCGCTTACCGGTGGGGTGAGGAGGGGCTAGGCGGAATCAGTGACGACCGACAGTTCCTGTGCTTGGCCGTAGGATTGTGGAACGGAAAAGACCCCATCCTGAAAGAGCGTTTGTTTGGCTTGACTGGGCCAGAGGGTAACCACGGCGAGGATGTGAAGGAGTGCTATTACTACCTCGATAATACGCCCACGCACTCCTACATGCGCATGCTGTACAAGTACCCGCAGCATGCTTTCCCCTACGACTGGCTGGTACAGGAAAACGCCCGCCGGGGCCGTAGCAAGCCAGAGTTCGAGCTTACTGATACGGCCGTCTTTCACGAGAACAACTACTTTGATGTAAGCATCGAGTACGCCAAGGCTAGCCCTACCGACGTGCTCCTACTCCTGACAGTTTCCAACCGGAGTGCCCATAGCGCTACTATTCATGTGCTGCCCCAGCTCTGGTTTCGGAATACATGGGCTTGGGGTGAGCAAGATGACCAGCCCCAATTACGCGCCACGGCTGCTGGTGGAATTGCCATAGAACATGCTCGCCTCACTGGCCTCCAGTTACATTGTGATGGAGTAGCAGGGGAGGAGCCGGTATTGCTGTTCTGCAATAATGAAACGAACACCCAGCGCTTATTTCAAACGGCGCATCCGCATGCCCAGTACTACAAGGATGGTATCAACAACTACGTGGTACAGGAGGAAAAAGGAGCCGTTAACCCTGAACAAAGCGGTACGAAAGCAGCGGCGCACTACGTGCTAACTATCCCGGCCGGGCAAAGCCAAACGGTACGCGTGCGCTTGGGTAGCCCTGATCTAGCCGCACCCTTCGCCGATTTCGACCAGGTTTTGCAGCAGCGCCGCCGAGAAGCCGATGTCTTCTATGAAGAGCTGCAGACAGGGATTACCAGCTCCGACGCACGTAACGTACAGCGTCAAGCCTTGGCGGGCATGCTTTGGAGCAAGCAGTTTTACTACTACGACGTAGCGGAGTGGTTGTCGGGCGACCCTGCTTTTCCACCGCCGCCCGCTGGCCGGGGCAGCATCCGTAACGGCAGCTGGCATCACCTCAATAATGCCGACATCATTTCCATGCCCGACAAGTGGGAGTACCCCTGGTATGCGGCCTGGGATCTAGCCTTCCACACCTTGCCACTGGCCATGGTCGATTCGGAGTTTGCCAAACGCCAGCTTACCCTGCTCTTGCAGGACTGGTATATGCACCCCAACGGGCAGCTGCCGGCCTATGAGTGGAACTTCTCCGATGTGAACCCGCCCGTGCATGCTTGGGCTGCGTGGCGCGTGTACAAGATTGAGCAGAAGCACAACAACGGCAAAGGCGACTACCCCTTCTTGGAAGGCGTTTTCCACCGCCTCTTACTCAACTTCACGTGGTGGGTAAACCGCAAGGACCGCTCTGGGCGCAATATCTTCGAAGGTGGTTTTCTGGGCCTCGACAACATTGGCGTGTTCGACCGAAGCGCCGATATGCCCGAGGACGTATACATCGACCAGGCCGACGGCACAAGCTGGATGGCTATGTATGCGCTGGACCTGATGCGCATGGCTCTGGAGTTGGCCCGCACCAACCCCGTGTACCAAGACATGGCCAGTAAGTTCTTTGAGCACTTCCTCTACATTGCGGAGGCTATTGCGAAAAGCGGCGACCAAGACCTTTGGGATGACGACGATGGCTTTTACTACGACTGTCTGATAACACCGGAAGCTGGGCGGCAAGCCCTGAAGGTGCGTTCCATGGTAGGCCTGATTCCGTTGTTTGCAGTAGAGGTGCTGGACGAGAATATGCTGGAGCAATTGCCACGCTTCGTAGGCCGAATGAACTGGTTTCTCAACAACCGCCCGCACCTTGCCTCCCTGGTGTCGCATTGGCAGGAGCCAGGCCAGGGCCAGCGGCGCTTACTTTCGCTGCTGCGCGGGCACCGAATGAAGCTGCTCTTGCGCCGCATGCTGGACGAGGCCGAGTTTCTTTCCGATTACGGCGTGCGGGCCCTGTCACGCTACCACCTGGAGCATCCTTACGTGTACCGCACGCCCGAAAAAGACTTCACGGTGCAGTACGTACCAGGCGAGTCCGATTCGAGCATGTTTGGCGGTAACTCCAACTGGCGGGGACCCATCTGGTTTCCCGTCAACTACCTGATTATCGAGTCGCTCGAACGGTTTCATCATTATTACGGCGACGACTTCAAGGTGGAATACCCCACAGGCTCGGGCCGATACAGTACCCTGCTGGAAATTGCTGATGCTCTCACGGCTCGGCTGACCAAATTGTTTCTGCGGGGCGAGGACGGCCGCCGGCCTATTTTCGGGATGATAAGCAACTACAGTCAGACCCTCATTTCCGTGACCACGTACTCTTTCACGAGTACTTCCACGGCGACAATGGCAAGGGCTTGGGCGCTAGTCACCAAACCGGCTGGACCGGCCTTATTTCCCGCTTGCTCCAACCCCGTCGGCCCGGCTAGGCTTCCGCAGAGGTAGGCAAAAGGCACCACGCGCCGTTAGCTAACGGGGAGCAAGCGTAGCCAGATAGGTTCTGGCACTTCATCACAAATCCACTACTATGGCTTGGCTTGATTTTACCACTACGATTTCTGACGGCATGGCCTACTGGCCCGACAACGCACCGGTTCATATCCGAAAAACGCTGAGCATTGCGGCCGGCGACGCGGCCAACGTAACAGAAATGAGCCTGAGTGTGCACACAGCTACCCACGTGGATGCTCCACTACACTTTCTGGCTGATGGCGACGACGTAACCAGACTAGACCTGGCTACCTTATTAGGGCCTGCATGGCTGGTTGAAATTCAAGACCCGAAGTTTATCACGCGCGCTGAAATCGAGCACTTACCCCTAGGCAAGGGGAGTAGGGTGCTGTTCAAAACGCGCAACTCCCGCCACGAGTGGGCCACCCAGCCCTTCGACGCGGAGTTTGTGCGCGTGCGGGCCGATGCGGCGGAATGGCTGCGCGACCAAGGCGTGGTATGCGTAGGGGTTGATTACCTGTCTGTGGGACCCGCCGATACACACAATATCCTGCTAAGAGCGGGCATCACCGTCATCGAAGGCTTAGCGCTGCAACACGCCGAACCGGGCGAGTACGAGATGATTTGCCTACCCCTAAAAATAGAGGGTGCCGATGGCGCCCCCGCCCGGGTGATTGCCCAAAAAAAAGGGGGTAGTGCCTAGCCTTTATTTGTATTTGCTTTGTGGGCCGCGCAAAGGTGCCGAAGTGCCATGTGCGGCCTCAAGCTAAGTTGTTCTCGGCACCCGGTAGGCTTGCGGCATGCCGTTCTGCCCGAGCTATCGTCCTTGGTTTGTAGAAACCTGTAGCCTGACTTAAGGAAAAAAGGGCTATACTCCCTATTCAAACTCTACCTTCGTTGCTTATCGGAGCCTTTTTGCGGGTTTCGCTGTTCTTTTTGCGTGATTGATTCTACTTCTACCGACCCACGACCGGCGCTGCTGCGTATTCCTTACGACGATTATCGTGCTCTGCCAGCCATTGCCAATTCCGACCTTTCCCGCCTGCGTGATGCTCTAAACGGTCGTCCGCCGCGGCCAGTTACTAGCGTGGGGGGCGCGCTCGGGTTGGGCACCGCCTTCCATACTGCTCTCTTAGAGCCCGACCTGTACGAGCCCGGCCAACCCGGCATCAACGATACGCTGATTTGGTGGATGGTAGATGGTGTAAAGCTGCACCCGGACCTGAACATCCTGCTGGAAACGGGCACGCCTGAGCCCAGCTGTATTTTCACGGAGCCCGTTACGGATACGCTCTGCAAGCTGCGCGCCGATCTAGTCGTCGACCGGCCCGACCAGCCCTATACCATTGTAGACTTCAAAACCACAATGGCCCGCGACCATAATCACTTCGTAGAGCAGTGCTCCTACTACGACTATGATCGGCAGGCGGCCTTTTATGCCGATGCCTTGCACGCCGACCGCTTTTTGTTGGTAGGGGTGCAGAAGGTGGAGCCCTTTAAGGTGTTTGTGTACGAAGTGCCCCCACTTATGCGCAACGAAGGCCGCGCCAAATACCTGCGCCTGCTAAAACTGTTGCAGCCGGAAGCTCCGGTGCCGCTTGCCGTAGTTCAGGCCGTGCGCGACGTGCGCGACGCTCTAACTGGCGGCGAGTAAAAATTGGGTTCAGTGGCTAATAAGCGCGAAAATGAAAATTAATTAGATTAGTAAGTTGGATAACTAATTAGAGGCTTTTATACTTGCATAATATCTGACGAAAACCACTCGTAATAATGCGTCATTTCAGCAATAATCTCCAGAATAATAATTCGAATAATTCTATTCGAAACTGGAAGGCTATTGCTCCTTTGGAGAAATGAAAAATCAGTAATTGATTTTCTTTTAAAGCCTTCCGTAGCCCGGAAGGCTTTTTTTGTGCCTGCCAGCCAATATAGCATGTGTCGCAGTCAGTAGTGCAGCGCCCAGGGTAGGCACAAATAGTTTACTGGATTCTAAAATATTCCCGGTGGGAAAATGGAATCCTATTGCCTTTTGAAAAATTAAATCCTTTCCAAAAACCACACATAATAATTGCCATGACCGCGCAGGAATTATTGAAAACGGAGGAAGCCATTAGCTTTGTAAAAGAAACTTTCGCTAAAGAACTGGCGTCGCAGCTCCACCTCAACAAAGTGTCGTCGCCCATTGCCGTGCTCGACGGCACCGGCATCAACGATGACCTGAACGGCATTGAGCGCCCCGTAGGATTTCCTATTAAAGCCTTGGATGAGCGCCGCGCGGTAGTCGTGCATTCCTTAGCCAAGTGGAAACGGGTGCGCCTGCAGCAGCTAGGCATTGAGGCTGGCCGTGGCCTGCTCACAGATATGCGCGCCCTGCGCCCCGATGAAGACTACTCGCCCATTCACTCCATTTATGTAGACCAGTGGGACTGGGAAAAGCATATTAGCGCCGAGCAACGTACCCCCGAGTTCTTGCAGGCTACCGTAGAACGTATTTACGAGGTGCTGAAAACCACTGAGGCCCGCGTAGCTGCCAAGTACCCTGAAATCACGCCTGTGCTGCCTGGTAAGATTACCTTCTTGCACGCCGAGGACCTGCTGGCGCAGTATCCTACGCTGACACCCAAGGAGCGCGAGCACGAGGCCGTGAAGCAGTACGGCGCCGTATTTCTGATAGGTATTGGCGGAGAGCTAAGCCACGGAGAGCCTCACGATGGCCGCGCCCCCGACTACGACGACTGGAGCACGGAAACAGCTACGGGTTACTATGGCCTGAACGGTGACATCCTGCTCTGGCACCCCGTATTGCAGACCTCGTTTGAGGTGTCGTCGATGGGCATTCGGGTTGACAAGCATGCCTTGGTGCGGCAGCTTGCCCTGCGCGGCTGCGAGGACCGGCAGGAGCTGTCTTTCCACGCCAGCCTGCTAAAGGATGAGTTGCCCCAAAGTATTGGTGGTGGCATTGGGCAGAGCCGGGTGTGCATGTTCATGCTGCGCAAAGGCCACATTGGGCAAGTGCAGGTGAGCATTTGGCCTGAGGCAGTACGAGCGGAGCTGGCAGAAGCCGGCGTGGGCCTGCTCTAAATAGCGGAAATTGCTGCTGAGGCGGCACGGGCGGGGAAGCAGGTTTGGCGGCCGTAGCTTCTCCGCCCGTTTTTTGTACTCTCACTACGGCACTGTTGGGCGGGTAGGGGACGTAAGCCTCGGAAACGACGGAAAAAGGAGCCCGATAGCAGAGTAAATACGCCGGTTAGTAGAGGAAAAAGGGTAGGCGGCGACGGAAATGGAAAGCCGGCACCTGGCTTGCAAGTAGGGAACCAAGCGCTTACTACTACCTCACCGGCCAGCCGCTTCGCTTGAAACAGCAGCCATTCCTTCCACTTTCCAACGTTTCCAGTTCCATGAAATCTGCCCTGCTTTCCCTTGCTACTGCTTTTGTTCTGCTGTCTTCTACAGCTTCTTTCGCTGCTTCCGCGGCCGACCGGCATGATGATGACAAGCGCCGCAAAGCGTACAGCAAGTATGATGACCGCAACAGCCGCGACTTTAACTACGGCTTTGACAGAAACCACCGCGTGACGGCCGCCGAAAAAGCCCGCTGGGAGGCTGCTCATCGCAATGATCGGCGCGATGACTACCGCGACAACCGTCGTGACGACGACCGTCGCAACGAGTACGACCGGCGTAATGACCGCAATGACCGTGATTTCAACTACGGCTACGACAAAAAACACCGCGTAACGCCCCAGGAGCGCGCTCGTTGGGAGGCTGCTCATCGCAACGACAACCGTCGGTAGTCTAACACTCAGTAGAAAAGGCCCTACCAATTAGCTGGTAGGGCCTTTTTGGGTTATAGCAAGTAGCGGATCTTACTTTTTCTGAGTGCTAACGAAACCAGAAGCCTTGGTTTTGACGCGGCAGAGCAACGAGCCAGAGGCAATGTATAAGGTGCCATCGGGAGCCCAGGCGCAGTTGGATACTACTTCCCCTGTATCAATAGTGCCGAGATGCTGGCCTGTTGGAGAAAGGACGAGGATGCCACCGTGCCCGGAGGCCCATACGTTGCCTGCTTGGTCAGTCTTGAGCCATCGGGCACCTCCTTCGGGCGGGAACGAGATACCTTGCTCATATCAAAAAACACCCGGCTCTTGCCTAGCTTACCATTGGAGCGCACCTCGTATGCCAAGATAACGGGGCGCAGGGAGTCTGATAGCGCTACGTACAAGGTACGGCCATCGGGGGCGAGGGCTACGCCGTTGGGTAGGCTCTGATCCGCCACCTCGCGGCTTACCTTACCACCTGGGGCTAGGCGGTACACTCCGTTGACGGGCATTTCGCGCAGGGGGCTCTGGAGTTGCTGGGGCAAGCCATAGGGAGGGTCGGTGAAGTAAATGCTGCCGCTGGCGTGCACTACGGCATCGTTGGGGCTATTGTAGCGCTTGCCTTCAAATGCATCGGTGAGCGTGCGTTTACCACTTTGCTGGTCAAGGGGTAGTACAGCCAGTAGTCGGTCACCATGGTCACACAGCAGCAGGTTGCCCCGGCCATCCAGAGTAATACCATTGGTGCCCGGCTCCTTACCGTAGGGCATGCGGCCGGAGTACCCCGTTGATTCTAGGAACTTGGAAAGCCCCTTCGCGGGCGACCAGCGGTAGATAGTGCGAGTAGGAGCGTCCGAAAACAGAAGCATACTACTATCGGGCACCCACACGGGGCCTTCCGTGTGGCTGAGGCCGCTAGCTACTATTTCAATGGAAGCATCGGCGGCTAGCACTTGGTCTACATCAGGCGCCAACCGCTGAATATGGCCTACCGTGGTGAAGCGGGTAGGCGGCTGCGTTTGGGACCAAGCAAAAAGGGGGCAGCCCAAGGAGGCCAACAGCGGCAATACGGTAGCGAAACGCATCATAAGCAAGCGGGAAAGAAAGCACTGAACCTCACAAAGGCTTCTTTACCTACCCGGCCACCTGCTGAAAGGTTGCCCCGGCTGTAGCTCAACGCTAGCACAACCACCCTGTGAGGCTCCCGTAAGCACTAGCACACTTTGCATGACGGTATGAGCAGATGTACTCCTTTCCTTCTCCTGCTACTGGGGATGATAAGCACCCTAGCGGGTGCACAAACGCCAGCTACTAATCTAGAGCAGGTAGCTGAGTTTGGTAAGCACCAACCTATTGGGGTAGCCGTATCGGGGCAAGGACGCATCTTTGTCACGTTCCCAAAGAAGAAAGCCAACTACGACTACGGGCTAGCCGAAATCGTGGACGGGCAGCGACGGCCCTACCCCAACGCCGAGTGGAACCAGTGGGATTCCACGAAAGCAGCTACTCGCTTCGTGAATGTGCAGTCGGTATTCGTAGACCAAACCGATGCGCTATGGGTGCTGGACCCGGCAAACCCCGACGATGAAGCGCCGCTAGTACCCGGAGTGAAGCTGCTCAAGATCAACCTGGCTTCCAACAAGGTGGAGCGGGTGTACCGCTTCGAGGATTTGCCTCGGGAACGCACCGGACTCAACGATGTACGAGTAGACCCCACCCGGCAGGTAGCCTATCTCACCGACCCCAAGCTGGCCGCCTGATTGTGCTCGACTTGCGTACGGGTAAAAGCCGCGTGGTATTGCAGGGCCACAAATCGACGGCAGCCGCACCGGGTTTTGTGCTGCGCATTGACGGTAAAGAAGTGAAGGACAAGAATGGCAAGCCCTTCAGCAGCAATGCCAACGGGCTAGCGTTGACCCACGATTTCACGTACGTCTACTACCGCGCTATCAACCAAACCAAGCTCTACCGCATAGCAACTGAGCAACTGCTCAACACCGCGCTAGGCGGCGCGGCGCTGGCAGCTCAAGTAGAAACGGTAGGCGAAACGGGCATCTCGCACGGTATGCTAGCCGATTCACAGGGGAATATTTACCTAACCGACTCGCCGAACAAGGCTATTCGGCGAGTAACGCCTGCGGGCCGCTTTGAAACCCTGGTGCGCGACCCGCGCCTGCTGTGGCCCGACTCCTTTGGCCTCGGCCCCGACGGCTACCTCTACGTTACGGCGGCGCAGATTCACCGGACGCCCAAGTGGAATAACGGGGAAGATAAAGTAGCGTATCCCTTCCGCTTGTACAGACTTAAGCTCCCCAAGTAACCTAGCTACTCAACGGGAGGGAGTGGTAGGGCTAGCAAGTGCTGGGCTACCGCTTGCCCGCTAACCAAGGCGGCTTCTACAGTGCCCATATGCGGGCCGTGGTAGACGGCTTCACCAGCGAAGAAAAGCGTATCGGCCACGGGTGCGGCCAGTACGTGGCGCGCCGCCTCGGCTCCCATAGTTGCGTAGGTGTAGGCGCCTCGCGCAAAGGGGTCGGCACCCCAGTTGAAAATGCAGTGGGCTTGCAACTGAGAAAGGACATACTCCACGGTGCTACCAAGCAGGTACGCCAGGGATTCCAGTGCTTCCGTAAGTAAGGCCTCATTGGTGGAAGCGCGGCGTTCGGCAGCGGCGGGGCCGGCTAGCCAGCCCGTTAGGAGCGGCCGCGGGTTGGGCTGTTGCGTCCACCAGGTGGGTATAGCCGCATCGGAGAATAAGAACCCTAAGTTGGGCATGGGCCGCTGCACCTGCGGCGAGGCAGTAGCCAGAACGGGTTGTTGAACTCCAATAGCAACTTAATAACCGACCCAAACCCCAAGGCCGTGGCTGCCGCTCGGTGCTCGGGTAGTTCTGGCTCTAGATGGAAGTAGCCTGGGCTACCTGCTTCTGCTTGCAGCACGCCCAGGGGCATAGTGAGCAAAGCGCGCGTAGCGTGGTACTGGCAGCCGTCGGTGCAGTGAAGGGTCACGTGGTGCGGGTGCCAAATGATTTTTTCTACCACCGAGTTCAACCGCACTTGTCCTCCGGCCGCCTCTACCTCGCGGTGTAATTGCGCAACAACGGCCCCGTACCCGCCTTCCGGCCGGGGCGAGTCCTCAGCGCCGCCCCCAGACCATTCATCGCGCAAGGCAAAGGAACTGGCACGACGAGCATCGGCAGCATCATAGCCCTCCGCGAAGCGCGTTACGGTATTACGCAAGGTACGGTGTTCTTCGGCCGGAAACGCTTGGGTGAGAAATTCGGCCAGGGGGAGGTCGTGCGGAAGGGCGTGGAGCTTCTCCAGCAGCAGCGGCATCTCAGGCAGGAACTCCGCCGACTCGTGCACGACTCCTTGAGTTACCTCGTACGTTATCCCCCCGGTAGGGTAGGTGGGCGTGCCTGTAGCGTGCAGCAACTGCTGGGTCTGCGCTACGTCGCCGTGCAGGAATTCTGCCCCCGCCTCAGCTGGTCCTGAAAATCCATTCTCTCTGAAAGTATGGATGCGGCCGCCCAAGCGTGCGCGCGCTTCCAGTACTAGTACTTTTTTTCCTGCCTGAGCAAGAGTGCGGGCCGCCATCAGGCCAGCAGCGCCGGCCCCAACAATAAGTATTTCGGTGTGCATAGCAGGGTTACGTTTCCCAACAGCAGGATGATACCTCTTAATTAGAAGGCTACCTATCACATGCCGTTTTTGGCTTGCCAGAGCCAGCTAAAGTTTCAGTAGCGTTCAGTTATGGCTGAGCATGACAGCCCGATTAACTCGCTTATTCGTGCGCAGTGATACAGCGTTAGGGCGATGCCTTGCCGGAAAGATAACTGCCTTGACCTCGGGGTACTCCCGGCCAATGCGGTGTACTAGCTGTTGCGCATCCATCATGGCATTATTGACCAGCAATAGTACTGGTTTGTCGTGCAATGCCAGGGCCATAGCAAACTCGTGTCGGTAGGAGCTATAGCCCCCCAAAGATTCCGTAGGGGAGGTGTCCGCATCCTTATAAGGAGCTGCAACCCAGTCCACGTAATCTTTTCCCGGGAAGTAAGACTGTACCGCGGCTGCACTAGGAGGCATCCAAACCCACACAACATTCGTCACCTGATTGGCCTTGAACTCCCGCACCATCTCTTGCCATGCCTTGCGATACGCAGGAGCAGACAAAGCCGGGAAAATTGGTTGCAGCATAATGGGCTGGTGCAGGTTGTGTATGGCTTGTGCAAGTTGCTGCCGCTTACTTACCGGAAGGGCTGCTACTTGCCAATTCAGTAGTGGTGTAACCCCTTGCCGATGGAGGGCTATAATGTCTGCTTTGGGTAGCGTAGCCATCATGGGCAGGGCACTTACGGAGGCCGCTTGGTCGGTTGAGCCGCGCAGTAAAAGACGTTGCCCTGAGAAGAATGCATCCGGCGCAGGCTCGGCAGTAGACAAGGTTAGGTGCTGCGTGCCCACGCGCACGGAGTCGCCCCCATCCAGCAGCCAGCTAGCTAACGCAAACTCCGCGGACTGCGCTTGGATAAATAGCGCAGCATCTACGCAGCCCACTACGGCTAAGCTACCAATGGCCAAGGAAACTCCCCTAGTTTGCGCCCGTGTGGTAAGCTCGGTTACTGCTCTTCGAAACGCCTGAACGATTCCCCGCAATGGCTGCGACTGTAAATCAGTTGTGAGAGTCCGCATCCACGTATGCTGCCCCATACCAACGGCCGCCAGCAGAATACCCGCGTTGCAGGTAGCAAGAAAAGCCATGAGGCGCGAATACGGGCTCCAGTCTGCTCGACCGGCGTATTTAACGGCCACTGCGCAAAGCAGGATAGCCATGATGTTCGGTAAGGCAATTCGGAACTCATTGCGAGTATTGCCCTCTTTGGGTGTCGGGATATAGGGCACCCGTACCCGAAAAATGGTGTACACAAACCCTAGAAGGTAAATCCACCACGTACCCACGCGCAAAATGCCGCCGGCTAGGTGCAGGCCAGTCTCATGTGGCTCGCGTAGCCAAGCTTGAGCCTTATAGCGAATCAGAAGACTGATGCCAAGCAGCGGCATCAAGTGCAAAGCAAAAGCCGCCAGCGAAATATGCCAAGGGTATACCGAAAGTCCCAACGATGCAATGGGCACTGCCAGGTCAATGAGTGTTATTAGGCCCGAGAGAAAATACAGGGGAAGAGTAAGATAGTGCAGCCGCTGGCGCCACGAGAGGCGCCCAACTAAGCGAGGGTATACCTCAAAAAGTAGTTCGAAGGCTCCTCGGGCCCATTTCAGCTGCTGGGCATAGAAAGCGCCCAGCGTAGAAGGAACCAGCCCCCGGCTAAGCACCCGCGGTACGTACACCGATTGCCAGCCGGCGGCATGCAGGCGCATGGCCGTGTGCATGTCCTCCGTAAGGCCGGCCGCGTGACCACCAATGGAGTCTAACGCCGCACGGCGGAAGGTGCAGTTAGCGCCAATTGCTTGCGTAGTGTTGTAGCTGTTCATGCCCATCATCAGTGGGCCGTAGAAGTGGTAGGTTTGCTCGGCCGCTCCAAGTGCCACTAAGCTGTCTTTCTGGTTGCCGTAGGCCTGCACCACCTGCACGTAGCCGACGCTAGCATTTGTAAAGTAGGGTACTACGTAGTCCAGGAAGTCGGGAGTTGGTACGTGGTCGGGGTCAAGAACAACGCATAGCTCACCCGTGGCCTGCTGCAGAGCATTGTTGATGTTGCCAGCTTTGGCATTGACTTTTTGCTTGCGCGTGACGTGCACTACGCCTAGCTGCTGGCACACTGCCCGCAAATACGGGTCGTCACCCTCATCGCACAGGTAGCTGGTGTGCGGATAGGTAATGGCCTGCATCGCCTCCAGCGTTTGGACTATCATGGCGTAGGGCTCACCGGGGCAGGCAGTTGTCAACACGTCCACGGTGAAAGCTGGCAAGTGCTCCGTGGGAGGTAGGGGCTCCGTTACGTTTACGTAGTGATACCACTCGTGCAGCATGCGCAGCATCTTGAACCCCAACGACACGGTCAGCAACCAAAACAGCGGTGCGTACCCAATGGGGTCGGAGGATGCAAACCACACGACAAAGTACACTAGGCTAACGAGGCCCAGTCCTACCAATACTCGCATCTGCCCCACGCCAGCAACTTGCTTGACTAGCAAACCAGCGGAGGTTGCACGGCTGGCAAAACCAGCCGGCTTACGAGATTCTGTATTAGCTAAAGGATGAACAGTTTCCTTTAGAATGCTTTCGTGCATGTTATTCGTACTGAACCTGTCTCACAACCTATGCGACAAGGAATTGCCTGTACGCAAAGTTCGATAACTTTGATCATTCTGATTATTTATTATATTTTATCAATATATGGTTGAGATGCAAGGGTGATATTTTTTCTGCTTTCTGCGTAATAGGAGGATGAGTTTACCTGTCCTTTCCCACGCGTTGCAACGGCGCTGGCTGATAATAGTATTACTAGTCATAGCCACCTGTATCACCTTTTTGCTGGTAAAAGCAGCCCGGCATTCCCCCTCTAATGCCTCTTTCCAGAACGTACCGCCTGGCGTCACTCCGGTGCAAGTGGTGCGCACTGCGCAAGGCTATCAACTCTTGCGCGGCGGCAAGCCATACTTTATAAAGGGAGGGGCTGGCTTGCAGCATTATGACCAACTGAGAGCGGCTGGGGCCAACTCCGTTCGGCTGTGGTCGGCTGACTACGCCGACGAACGCATGGACGAGGCGCAGCGCCAAGGCCTCACCGTGATGCTGGGACTTTGGCTGGTGCACGAGTCCAAGAAGTTCGACTACTATGATACAAAGGCAGTAGAGCGTCAGAAAAGGTCAATTCGGCAGCAGGTGCTACGCTACCGCCACCATCCCGCGTTGCTGGCCTGGTCAATAGGAAATGAAGTCAACTTTGAGTCAGCCAATCCGCAGTTGTACCAGGCTATAAATGACATAGCACAAATGATTCATGAGTTGGATCCGTACCATCCGGTAACAACTACTTTAACAAGCACGCTCGACAACTTCAACCGGGTGCTGCGCCTTTGCCCGGAGGTAGACTTTTTGAGTGTCAATGCGTTCGGCAACTTGTTCACGTTGGCAGAGCGGTTGGAGGAAGCTGGTTGGAAAGGACCATACATTGTGACGGAGTTTGGTGCTCGCGGGTACTGGGAGTCGCCTAGAAGAAGCTGGGGAGCGGCCGTTGAGCAAAGCAGCACGGAAAAAGCTGCCTTCACTAAGGAACGGTACGTGGAGGCTGTACAGGGCAAGTCTGCTAAATGCTTGGGCTCCTACGTGTTCTTCTGGGGCAATAAGTTTGAATACACGTCTACCTGGTTCAGCCTGTTTGCACCTGCCGGCGAGAAAACGGCCACCGTAGATGTTATGCAGGAGCTATGGACGCAACAGCCACCGCACAATCTGGCTCCCCGTATTAGTGCCTTACGATTTGCGGACGAATACCTGAGTAAGGGGCTCCATCTGACTCCTGGTGTAGACTACAGGGCTCACCTGGTAGCGCAAGACCCCGAGAACGACGCGCTGCGTTATGTATGGGAAGTGCTGCCTGATTTAGATGTTATGAGCAAGCCAATACCCGATACTTCGCCGGAAGCTGTTGACAACAGCATCCAACCATTAAGTAATGGTCAGGTGGTGGTGCATGTTCCTACTGCTCCCGGCGCCTAT
This sequence comes from Hymenobacter sp. AT01-02, assembly GCF_000961955.2. Taxonomy (NCBI): domain Bacteria; kingdom Pseudomonadati; phylum Bacteroidota; class Cytophagia; order Cytophagales; family Hymenobacteraceae; genus Hymenobacter; species Hymenobacter sp. AT01-02. The sequence goes on along the minus strand of NZ_JZIR02000045.1, from coordinate 34,896 downwards.
CGTCTATTTGTGAGTGTTTTTGATGGGAAAGGCAGCGTGGCTACTGCTAACGTGCCTTTCTACGTCGGCTCGTACCCGAGGACCAACCGCGTAGCGATTCGCTAATACGCACAGCTAGTGTACAAAGTCAGCAGTTTTGCGTGCCAACTCCTAAGTACTCCTGCCAAGAACCGGCCAACTGCCCCATAGTACTGGCGAATGAACAGATATGCTAGGTGAATCTTGTACTTTAACTTATTAGAAAAGTAATATTAAATAAATATAGTTATAAATAAGATTAAATTGTCTTTTTACATTTTTGAAACTATTGATGATAATATATAAATCTGGTATACACTCATTTGATTATTTGGAGTTTTAAGGGCGAGAAACGTGTTAGAAGCATTATAAATCTTTGTAAAACATTCATATTTTTATATTCAGGGTGCCTTGCTAATATTGCATTGTCTCAACATAGCGATTTGCAATGCAATTGAAAATTGTACTTATATCACTTATGTTTGTCTCGCTGCTGGGCAGTATGCCAGTTGCACAAGCTAGGACGTATTATGTTCACCCAAGTGGCAATGATACCTATACTGGTGCTACTCCGGCAACGGCTTGGCAGAGTATCAGTCGAGTAAATACGGCCGATTTACAGCCCGGCGACCGGGTCTTATTTCAGGGTGGGGCTACCTTCGAAGGCTCTCTCTGGCTACGGGGCAAAGGCACGGCTGCAGCCCCCATTGTTTTGACCTCGTATGGGCAAGGGGCCGCTACTATTAATAGCGGCAACAACTACGGGTTCTATTCTCCCAATGCCGGCGGCATCGAATTGCGCCGCCTCAAATTTGTCGGCTCCGGTCGATTGACGAATAACAACGCGGGTGTCATTTTCGCCACGGATGCAGTCAATGAGCGGCTAAATCACTTGATGTTTGATAGCCTCGACGTGAGCGGGTACCTAAAGGCCGGCATTATGATTGGCAGCTCTAGTGCTACCAGCGGCTATGACAATGTGCGCATTACCAACTGTAAGGCGTATGCCAACGGCGAGGCTGGTATCACCTCTTACGGCAGTTATCCATCTATCAATCACCGCAATTGGTACGTGGCCAATTGCCAAGCTTATGACAATGCGGGCCGTGAGGATGTGAAAACCACCAACACGGGTAGCGGTATTTTGCTGTCTAGTATTGACGGAGCAGTAGTGGAGCGTTGTGAGGCCTACAACAATGGCTGGCTGAACAGTAATCCTAGTGGTGGCCCGGTGGGCATCTGGGGCTGGCTATGCAACAACCTCATTATTCAGGATTGCGAATCGCACCATAACCGTTCGGGTCTGGCCCACGATGGCGGCGGCTTTGACTTGGATGGGGGATGCACAAACTCCATCATGCAGTACAATTACTCCCACGACAATGATGGTGCCGGGTACCTACTGGCGCAGTTCGAGGGGGCTCCGGCCATGCACGACCTCACCATTCGCTATAACATCAGTGAAAACGACGCGCGCCGGTTTAGCCAAGGTGCCATCATGCTCTGGTCGTCAGGGGCGAATGGGGGCATTCAGCGGGCTTGCATTTACAACAACTCCATTTATCTCACGCCAGCCACCGATGGATTAGAAACCAGAGCTTTCTACTCATCCAGCGACGGTATAAGCGATATTACGGTCCGCAACAACATATTTCAGACTACGGCGGGTATTCCACAAGTGAAATCGTTGAGCACGCGAGGCTTACTGCTACAAGGCAATTGCTACTGGGGCTCGGGCCAGCCACTAAACATTAATTGGAATGGCACGACGTACACTTCGTTGCAGGCGTGGCGTACGGCCACTGGCCAGGAAATGATTGGGAACCGGGCAGTAGGTATGTACCAGAATCCCGACTTCATCAATCCTGGCCAAGGAGGAGATATGGATGCCAGGCTCAGTGGGCAGCCTCATACATCTTGGACTGCTTACAAGCTTCAGGCCACCTCTTCAGTTATCGGGCGGGCACTGAATATGGCTACCGAGTTTGGGGTATCGCCCGGCGCCCGGGACTTCCTTGGCTCGGCAACGCCAAGTGTGAATACTGCTGGCAACATGGGTGCCATTGAAGCCGAGCCTACTACGGCGCCCCTGCCCGTAGTGCTGATTAGCTTTACCGCCGAGCGCCAAGGCACCAACGCACTGCTCCGCTGGGCAACGGCCTCTGAAAAGCAGAATGCTTACTTTGAAGTGCAAGTGAGCACCGACGGGCGCACGTTTGAGACGGTAGCAACGATGGAAGGAAGCGGTACTACTACGCAACGCACTACCTATTCTTGGCTCGGCAACCTATCTGGCTACGCCGATGCGGCGGTGTACTACCGCCTAAAGCAGGTAGACCTAACGGGTAAAGCAACGTATTCGCTTGTAGCGGTAGTGGCAGCGGCTGCCTCTTCTAGCCGCCTTGCAATGCAGGCGTGGCCCAATCCGTTCGCGAGCGAAGTAAACCTGAAAATTGATAGCCCAAGCTCGGGTCAGGCTACCATTACGTGCACTGATGCCATGGGTCGTGTTATGCTTACTCGCTCCTTACAAGTAGCACAGGGCACTAGCACGGTAGCCTTACCTGAAGTTAGCAGCTTCCCGCTAGGCGTATACTGCGTGGCCATACAGCAGGGTACCTATCGGACCATCACTAGACTGACCCACGAATAAAGCTAGCGTAGGCTAATCCAGCTGGGGCCTGCTGGCAGGCCTACTGGATGCACTTGCTGAATGGGCGACGTAGCTGTAAGCTGGCCCAACGCATTACGGTACCGGATCCGATACTCGGGCAGGGCATCGGGGGCCAAGGGGGCATGATCAACGAAAGGGCTGTGCGCATTATAGGCCAGGCACTGCCAATTTCCCTGATTGCAGCGCCGGTATATATCAGCAAACAAGCCAGCACGAACGGAAAAATCGAGGCGACGCCCCACCGGCAAAAGATGGAGGTGCAAATGGAAAGATGGGGAGGTAGGCATGGCAGGTAGCATAGAAAACACAGCCTAGAACCAGAGTTCAAAATCGAGTCTTTTAACGAGTGACACTAGGCTTTTGCTTCCGGATTTGTACGGATTTAACTAGGGATAAATCCTGATTTTTCCTTGTGCCGGTTTGCCTACTAACTGCTACTCCGTCTCTTTATTGTGTGCAGTCAACAAGTTAATGTGCAAACAGCCACTACTATATGTACTGACATAGCAATTTGACGGGATGCTATCAGCCTATGCTGTTGGGCAGCACAATTCGGAAAGCAGTACCGCTGCCCACTTTGCTTTCCACGGTGATATTGCCACCTGCTTGCCGCACAATTCGATTGACGAGGTATAGCCCCATTCCTGAGCCTGGTACGTGGTCATGGAAGCGGCGGAACATTTGAAACAGATCGGCCCCGTACCGGGCTACATCAAGGCCCAAGCCGTTATCGGCCACTACTAGGGTGGCTGTCGTGTCGCTTGTCAGTTCCGTGTACACGTGCACATGGGGAGAGCGGTCGGGGTGGGCATACTTTAGGGCATTGCTGAGGAGGTTGTACAGAATGCTTTGTGCATTGAGGCGAGCAAACCGCATCATGGGAACAGCCGTGAAGTTTAGTTCAAACGTAGCATTGGCTGCTGAAATTTGGTTGTGCATGCTGCGCAGTACCTCTGTCACCAAGGGCTGCAAAGCAACGTCCTCCAGGGGGAAGTGTCCGCTGCGGCGCTCCACCTGCACTACCTCTGTGAGGCCCTGAATAGTATTGTGAATCTGGTTCAGCGCCCCCTCAAACATGGTAATTAGCAGGGCCGCTTCGGGGTCGTGGAAAGTAGCTGTGCGCTTGAGCTCCTCAAAAACACCCGCCATGTTATTAACGGGCTGCTTCAGGTCGTGGGAGGCCGTATACACGAAGTTGTCGAGGTCCTGATTGATGCGCGTGAGTTGCTGGTTCGTAAGGCTCAGACCTGCATTGGCAGCGGCCACCTTCTGGCGGGCCAACACCTGCTCGGTCACTTCAAACGCAAACACAATAACGCCATCAATGTGTTTGTGCGTATTGTAGCGCGGCTGGTACACAAAGTTGAAGTAGATGTCCTCCAGCGGGCCTCCTTCGTGCCGGGCCGCTTGAATCAGGCTTTCATTCCCCTCAAAGCTTTCACCTGTTTCGTACACTCGGCGCAGCGTATTCCAAATTGGTTGGGTGGTGAGTTCAGGAATGGCCTCACCAATGGAAATGCCCAACAGCTCCCGCCCTGGAAACAGTTGCTGGTAGCCCGGGTTCACAAGTTCGAATACTAACTCGGGGCCGTGCAGAATGCAAATGGCGGCGGGGGCCTGCATAAATAAATGCTCGAGCCGGGCACGCTGCTGCTCAGCTTCTTGCTGGGCTTCGCGGGCATCTCGGGTGTAGCTCCGCACCCGGGCCTCCAACTCCATATTGAGCGACTGTACCGCTAACTGCACCCGAAACAACTCATCATTGTTCAGCCGGATTTCCTCGTTAGCCGCTTGCAACTCCTCATTGGAAGCGGCCAGTTCTTCGTTGGTAGCGGCTAACTCCTCCAGCGAACTGGCCAACTGCTGATTAAGAAGCCGTTGTTGAGTTTCACTTTGCTCCACGCGGCTGCGCGCTTCTACCTGGGCAGTAACCTCATACGCAAACACGAGCACGCCGTCCACGTTGCCATCGGTGTCGCGGGAAGGCTGGTACACGAAGTTGTAGTAGTTGTTGCCCAGCTCGCCGGTATTGGTGTGGTCCAGCTTTACCAGCATTTCGAACGCATGGTACGGTACACCCGTGCGGTACACGGTGTCGAGCAGATCGAAGATAGGCTGGCCCGCTAGCTCGGGCATTGCTTCCCGAATGGGTTTTCCTAGCAAAGCCCGCGGCCCTACCAGCTGCTGGTACAACGGATTTACGAGGCTAAACATGTGGTCGGGGCCTTCAAAAATCGTAATCATGGCCGGCGCCTGCATGAACGTGTTGTGCAGGCGGGCGCGCTGGGTTTCTGCCTCAGCCCGGGAAACTTGCTCGCGCGCTAGGCTGACGTGCAAAGCGGCCTCCGTGGCCGAGATGCGGGCCCGGCTTTCTTGCAGGGCGTTTTCGGCAATGGCTTGGCGGGCAAAGTCGGTAGTGTCGGTGAAGCTTACGACGATGCCTTGGCCTACCCGCCGGGCAGAAAGGTAGTAGTAGTCGTTTAAACCATCGGCTTGGTAGCGCAACTCAAAGCGGCCGGGTTGCCCAGTTTCAAATACCGAGCAATAGAACTCAAATACACCGTTGAACTGAGCCTGGGGGTAACGCTGCAGGTGAGTTTGGGTAGGGTGGGCGGGTAGCTGAAGCATCTGCTGGGCGGCCGTGTTGAGCAGCACAAAGGCCAGGTCAATGATTGTGCTGCCATCCGGGCCATACACCGGTTTGTAAAGCACAATGCCATCGAGCGATACATCGAACAAGCCCTGTAATAATTCCTCGGCTGGAAAAATGGTTGCTACATCAGCTGACGAAGGGGAAGGAGCAGACACGAGAAGATAAGTAAGCAGTGAATGTGGGCTACGAAGCCCTCTGGCTGAGAAAAACCCAGCATAAGCATATCCGACAAGATAAGTTACCGCAACAGTACGGATAATGTTTGTCTAGGGTGCGTAATTGCAGCTCCGCTGTACCGTGCTGGCGCAACCAACGCCGGATGACTGGCGTCTGTTCGCCCACTCTCACTTTTACTTCCTTCAGATGTTTTCCTTTATCCGTCCGCTGGCTTTGGCGGCTCTGCTGGCTCCGGCCGTTGCGCCCGTGCTAGCCAAAGCCCCGCGTGAGCTGACTTATACCGTGAGCATGGACCCCGCCACCAACAGCAACGCCTTCCAGGTGAAGCTGGCGCTGCCCAAGCTCAAGAAAGAGCAGTCCATTTACCAGTTTGCGGCCACGGCGCCCGGTACCTACCAGGTAATGGATATGGGCCGTTATGTGAGCAACTTCCAGGCCTTTGATGCCAAGGGCAAGCCGTTGGAAGTAAAGCAGCTGTCGACCAACCAGTGGCAGCTGAGCCAGCCCGACAAAACCCGCGAGATACGCTATACCATTGCCGAAACCTGGGACACGCCGGTAAAGGAGCACAACATTTACCGCATGTGCGGCTCGTCGTTGGAGACGGACCACGCCTTGCTCAACGGTCAAACCCTGCTGGGCTACCCCCAGGGTATGCAGGACAAGCCCCTGCGCCTCAAGCTGGAATACCCTAGCGGTTGGAAGGCTGGCTCCGTACTGGTGCCCGATAAAGAAGGCTACTACCACTTGCAGGGCTATGACCACGCGGTAGACTCGCCTATTCTCCTGGGGCGCCTCACCGAAACGGCTACCAAGCTGGGAACTACGGATGTGGCCCTGTACTGCTACTCGGCTACCGACAAAGTGCAGGCCGCGCCCCTATTGGGTTACATGCAGAAGATGCTTAATGCCGCTCAAGCCTTTTTTGGGGGGCAGCTGCCGGTGCAGCGCTACGCCTTCCTCTACCACTTCGCCGACCGCTCGGCGGGAGCCTGGGAACATTCCTACAGCTCGGAGTACGTACTAAACGAAACCGAGCTAACCCCCGAGGCGGCCCAAAACGTGGTGGACATTGCGGCCCACGAGTTCTTTCACGTGATGACTCCGCTCAATATTCACTCCGAAGTAATTGAGCATTTCAACTTTGTGCAGCCCACGGGCTCGGAGCACCTCTGGCTGTACGAGGGCACCACGGAATGGGCTTCGCACATGATGCAGCTGCGGGGAGGGCTAGTTGGTCTCGACGACTACCTGAGCACCTTGCACGATAAGGTAACCTACGACCGCACCCGCACCGATACCACCTACAGCCTGAGCCGCCTGGGGCTTAACTCGTTTAGCGACGAGGGCCAGCGGCAATACGGCAACATCTACCAGCGCGGCGCCCTCACGGCTGGCCTGCTCGACCTGCGCCTGCTGGAGCTGAGTGGCGGCAAGCGCGGCTTGCGCGACGTGCTGCTGGAACTGGCCAAGCAGTACGGCCCAAACAAGCCAATCAGTGAGAAGAACTTCTTCCAGGATTTCACCAAGATGACTTACCCCGAAATTGGGGACTTCTTTGCCCGGTACGTGCAGCAGGCCGAGTCGCTGCCTTTACAGGAATACTACGCAAAGGTGGGCATCCGCTACGAGCCCATCCGGCACACGGGCCAGCAGATAGCTACCCTGGGGGCTTTGGGCCTGGCTCCGCGCGAAACCAGCGTGTATTTCACCAAAGTAGGTGGCCCCGTGCAAGCAGCCGGTGTACAGGTTGGCGACCAGCTAGTGGCCGTTGATGGAGTTCGCAACGACTTTACCGCCCTGCGCAGAGTAGCCAGCCGCACTCCGGGCTCCGAATTGCCCCTCACCATCAGCCGCAACGGTCAGGAGCAAACCGTGCGCGTGAAGTTGGGTAGCACGGAAGCCGTGCAACGCTACCTCTTCAGCCCAGACCCGAGCGCCACGCCCGCCCAGCTGGCTCTGCGCCAGATATGGATGAAGAACCTGTAGCAGGCGACTGATACGCCTATCCCAAAACGCCAAAGGCCCCTAGTTGCTAAGTCAACTAGGGGCCTTTGTTTAAGTCGCTTTCTGGTACGCAAGCTGGATGGAAGCGGAAAAGGTAGAGCCCTGGTGGCGATTTGGGTAGTAGTGCGCTGTGGCGGTACTACCCGGCTGGCGTGGCTACAACGTATTCGGGGTCTTCCAAAATATTGACCTCTACTAGGGCGCCGGCCTGACCAAGCAAACGACGACAGTCGGGGCTGAGGTGACGTAGGTGCAGGGTTTTACCCAGGCGCTGGTAGCGCTCCGTAAGCTTGTGCAGCGCATCCAGGCCCGACATATCGGCTACTCGGCTTTCCCGGAAGTCTACTACCACCTCGGTGGGGTCGGTGGCGGGGTCAAATTTCTCGGCAAAGGCTTGTACCGAACCGAAGAACAGGGGGCCGTATAGCTCGTAGTGCTTCACGCCCGCGGCATCTACGTGCTTGCGGGCGCGAATGCGCTGGGCATTTTCCCAGGCAAACGCCAGCGCCGATATCACAACACCCAGCAGAACTGCCAGGGCCAGATTTTGCGTCACGGCAGTTACTACCGTTACCACAAGCATCACGGCTACGTCGGTACGGGGCATGCGGCGCAAAATGCGCAAGCTGGCCCACTCGAAGGTGCCAATCACGACCATAAACATCACGCCTACCAGGGCAGCTAGCGGTAGGCGCTCAATCAGAGAGGAGCCTACCAGCACAAACAAGGCCAGCGCCACTGCTGCTACTACCCCCGAGAGGCGCCCCCGGCCCCGCGATTCCAGGTTCACCATGGTTTGCCCGATCATGGCGCAGCCGCCCATGCCGCCGCTTAGCCCCGAGGCGACGTTGGCTAACCCCTGCGCTACGCAGTCTTGGTTGCCGCGGCCCCGCGAGTCGGTCATTTCATCAACCACCGTCAGGGTCAGCAGGCTTTCCGTGAGGCCTACCAGCGCCATAATAATGGAGTAAGGAAAAATGAGCTGCAACGTAGCCCAGCTTAAGGGTACTTGCGGTAAGTGAAACTGCGGTAGCCCACCCGCAATAGAAGCAATATCACCCACCGACTTGGTATCGAGGCTCCCCAGAATAACCAGGGCCGACACCACCCCAATGGCCACCAATGACGAGGGTACAGCCTTGGTTAGCTTGGGCAAGAAGTATACGATAGCATGGTAAGGGCCACCAACCCAAGCATCAGCCACAGGGCCTGGCCACTAAGCCAATGCTCCTGTCCGGCCGCATCACGCACTTTAAACTGCTCTAGCTGGGCCATGAAGATGATAACGGCCAGCCCATTTACAAACCCAAATACCACGGGCTGAGGCACAAGCCGAATGAACTTGCCAAACCGCAACCACCCAATGCCAATTTGGAGCACTCCCATCAGGAGCACTGCGGCAAACAAGTACTCGGGGCCGTGCTGCACTACCAAGCTCACAATTACGACGGCCACTGAGCCGGCCGCACCCGATATCATGCCCGGCCGGCCGCCAAATACACTCGTGAGCAGGCAAATGACAAAGGCGGAGCCAATACCCACCAGCGGACTAATGTGGGCCAGCAACGCGAAGGCTACTACCTCGGGCACCAGTGCTAAAGCGGTGGTAAGACCCGCAAGGATTTCATTTTTTGCGTTGAGCGTATACTGAGAAAAATAGGAGCGAAGTGAGTTCATGTGGAGGCTGAGAAATGGCAAAAGAAAAGCCGCACACATCTAACAAGACGTGGCGGCGCGAGGCAAACAGGCCGATCCTCAGGGTGGGGTAAGCTGAAAAAGCGCAGGTAGAAAGTGGGGCATACCAATGCAAAGGTACGCAGGTTTGCCTTGGCCCGCCGCTACGCCGGGCCTGTTCTGACCGGAAAGCAGTAGCACTATGGATGCCGCGGCTGCGGTCTGGCGTCAGTGTAAAGGCAAAAAGAAGGCCCAGTGCTCACTGCCGGTACATGGACGGCAGCGTGCACTGGGCCTCCTGAAATAGGGCCGGGTGAGCTTATGAGCGAAGGTGGGCCCGGCTTGAGTTGGGAGAAAGCACATTGGGGTAGGCGTGGGCTACGGAAGTGGTAGCGGTGATGGTACCGTTGGCGTCGCAATAGCATACCACGTACTCCACGTGGGTGTTGCTTGGAAGCGGCTTCCGATCGAGGCAGGGGCTGCAAGCCCGGTGGGCAATGCACTCCCAGGCCTGACCCTGGTGGCGGCGATACACGTAGGCAAACCGGTTGGGTAACTCCGCAAAGTGCAGCTGGACCGCGGATGCTACACGCTGCAACTGTAGCTCAAGAGTAGGAGAAGATGAGGGCATACGACAAGGAAATGAAGTAAAAGTAAACTGCTCCCGGACCACTCCACGAACGACCCAATCTAATACTAGAATTTTACTATTCATGGATAAATGCGAATAAAAAATAAAATTTTTATATTTATCCAGTAAGGATAGCACTTCTAAAAGGTCTTAATTATTCAATATATATCATTGATTAACAAGAGTTTATGTGCGAGCTGATGCCTTTCTGCTGTTAAGACTAACCACAGCACTGCGAACTGCTGTACTCATCATCATCCAGAAGAAATAAGCTAGCCAATTATGCTGAGCAATGGCGCTCCGCGCACCTACCTAGGCAATTGCTGCTCGAGCATTCGCTAAGATTTCTTGAATCTCGGTGAAGAGTGGGCGACTCGTGGGGGTAGGGTGGAAGCACCGCTGTTGCAAGTTGGAGAGCAGCTGAAAAGCAGCCGAGTTTGAAGGCATAGTGCAATGCGCCAGGAGCTCTTCCAGCAGACAACCAAAAGCTCGTACCTCCAGGTGTTGCAGTGCTTGGGCCACGGTAGCATCATCGGGCCCAAAAAAGCAGGCGGCCCCAAAATCGCCTAGTAGGGAAGTGCCATCGGTAGTATTCAGGATGTTGTGGGCGTATAGGTCGCCGTGCAAGATGCCGCGGCTGTGCAGGTGCTGGGCGGCGGCGGCAATACCCTCGGCAATGCGCAACGCCGTGGTCGGGCTAAAGGACGTTCCGGGTGCATACACGTCGCGGGTGCAGGAGGCCAAACTGGGCGGGCCGGCTAGGTTACCAAAGGCAGGATCAATCAGCTCTAGAACCAGCCTTCTTGCCCGGCTGGGTGCTGCCCAATTTTACCGTGCACGGCAATTAGGTTGGGGTGGGCGCCGGCACTGCTGCAAGCTGCCATTTCGCTGTGGGGTAGCCCATCACTCGTTACAGCCCCTTTGAATAGTTTTAAGGCAACAGGCTCGGCCGCCCCGCCGGGGCGCTGCCACTGGCCTCGGTAAATTACCCCCGAAGCTCCTTCCCCTAGTTGTTGCTCCACGGTAAGGTTAGGCCAACTGATGGTATCAATAGGGTATTGGGCCAGCACTGTGGCTTCGGCTGCTTCGCAGAAGGGGTTGCCGGCGTAGGCCAGCCACGACAGGCGCGGCATAGACAGCAACCACTGGGGTAGGGCTGCTAGCTCGTTATCCGCAATGCGAAGTAGTTCTAGGTTGGTGCAGGCCGCCAGGGTTTCGGGCAGAGCGGTGAGGTAGTTGCCGGCCAGCATGAGCTTTTGTAGAAGCGGACAGCTACCCAGTTCATCGGGCAAGGTAGTCAGCGCATTATGTGTCAGAATAAGCCAGCGCAAAGCAGGGGTAAGCGCCTCCGCGGGTAGGGTCCGAATCTGGTTGGCCTTGAATCCAATCATGCTCAGGTGCGGGCATTGCCCTAGCACTGCGGGCACCTCCGTAAACTGATTATAGGAGCAAAATAGCACGCGTAGCTTGTGCAGCCGTCCTAAGTCGTTGGGTAAGGTCGATAGCGCATTGCCCGAGAGGTTGAGGATTTCCAGCGAATCGGCGAGGGTGAAAATCTCAACGGGAAATTCCGTTAGGCCGCAGGATAAATCGAGGCGGGTGCTACCGGCTAGCTGCCCGGAGCGTAGTTGTTCAAGCGTGTGCATAGGGCAAAGGTAGGCGCCAGCCCAGCCAGTAGCACACAACTAAGTTGCGCGCTACTGGCTGGCATCCGGGGAGGGAGCCACCGGTAAGCTGTTTTACTCGCCGCCGTACTTGCTTTTGCCTCCGCCCCCGGCGTCCATACGCACAATGCGCGGGGTAAAAGAGCCTAGCACATCTACTAGGTCGCGCTGGTGGGCCATTACTTGGTGAATGTCCTTGTAGGCCATGGGTGCCTCATCTAGTCCGCCTCCAATCAGCTCAATGCCATGGTCGCGGAGGTGGCGGCGTACGTCACCTTCGGAAAGGTTCTGTTTGGCCTGGGTGCGCGACATTTTGCGGCCGGCGCCGTGGCTCGCCGACTGAATAGAATCCTGCTCGCCGCGGCCGCGCACAATGAAGCCGGGAGCCGTCATGGAACCCGGAATGATACCCAGCACACCTTGGCCCGCTGGAGTGGCGCCCTTGCGGTGCACAATGGCTTCCCGCCCATTAAGCAAGGTTTCCTTCCACGCAAAGTTGTGGTGATTTTCCACCTTGGCTAGCGGTTTTTCGCCCAGGGCTTGGCTGAGGCGGCGGTGAATGTCGCGGTGGCAGGCCGAGGCGTAGTCGCCGGCCAGGTTCATGGCCCGCCAGTATTCCTGGCCTTCTTGGGTATCTAAGTCAAGCCACGCGAGGTAGCGAGCCTCGGGCGGGAGGGGGCACTTGCTCATGGCTACCTTGGTGTAATGCTGCGCAATGGCGGCTCCCAAACCCCGGGACCCTGAGTGGGAGAGCAAGCCAGGTACTGGCCCACGGGCAGGTCCAAGTCATTATCGGGAGCCGTAATATCTACCACGCCCCACTCCACAAAGTGGTTACCAGACCCCGAGGAGCCCAGTTGGTTGATAGCTGCTTCGCGCTTGCCGCGCACTACTGCAATGTCCTTGAACTCCGGGCGGTCGAAGATGGGGTCGTCGGTAGGGTTCTTAAACAGTTCTTTGGCGCCGAAACGAGTATGGTTGTGCAGCAGCTTTTTCAGCTCCTGGGTGCGCTGGCCCAGGTACTCGGGGGGCAGCGCAAACACCGACAAGGCCATGCGGCAGCCGATATCCATGCCCACACCGTAGGGAATCACCGCATTATCGACGGCCAGCACGCCCCCAATGGGCAGGCCGTACCCCTGGTGGGCATCCGGCATTAGGGCCCCATCTAGGGTAATGGGCAGTTGCATGGCCGTATCCATCTGCTTGCGGGCACCATCTTCAATAAACGCCTCCCCGTAGCGGCGGTAGTCTTTGATTTCGGGATTGAGGCCTACGTTGCGCTTGGGGTCGGGCACAAACTCCTTGGCCAGGTCACGCCACAGCGAGTCGCGCAGGTAGGCGTAGGGGTCTTCCTTTATTTTTTGCAGCAACGCCAGGGCGCTGCCTTTGTCTAATTTCTTAAGCTGCCGGTCGTCGAGGATATCGAGGGCCAGGGTAATGGCGCGTCCCTCGGGGTAGCCAATTTTGCGCAGGTCGTTGCCGCGCAGTTTAGTAGTTGCCATAGTGGGAGAGGAGGTGGGTAGTAGGGGTTGTAGCGCGAGTTTTACGGCCTGGGTTATAGCTGAGCTACCTTTAGGGCTCATCTTGGGAGTGCTCCGGGCCGCGCAGTTACTGCCCCAGCCACCGCTTGCCCGCCCGCAGTGAAAGCCCGCTTCTGTGGCCCAGCAGTAGCAACAACCGCACATGCATTTGCGTCTCTACTATCCTGCCGCCTGCACAACACGGGCGGTTTGCCTGTTGCGTTGCGTAGGCGGTAAGGCCAGTGCTGGTCCTCGAATCCGCCCACGCGTACTATCTCATTTACTTACCAGGAGCTATTCGAGTGGGTTTGGGGTTATACCGAAATCCTCTGTGCTCTGCATCATACTGCCCATGTCTACCACCCAATCACTCGAGCAAGCTCCCTTCCATAACTCCTTCGTGGATGAACTGCGGGGGGAAGCCACTTTCGATAAAAAGCCTCGCCAGGTGCCGGGCTACCACTATTCACGCGTGGAGCCCACCCCCGTACGCGACCCGCGTCTGCTGGCTTGGTCCGACGACTTGGCCACCTTTCTGGGCCTCACGCGCCCCTCAGAGCGGGGGCCAGCCGTGAATGCGCTGGCCGGCAACCTTGTAACTGAGAGCATGAAGCCATTTGCGGCTCGCTACGGCGGCCACCAGTTTGGCAATTGGGCCGGCCAACTCGGCGACGGACGCGCCATGTCCTTGGGCGAACTCACGGCCACCGACGGCTCTAGCTGGGAAATTCAGCTGAAGGGCGCTGGGCCCACGCCATATTCCCGCCGCGCCGATGGCCGCGCCGTACTCCGTTCTTCCCTGCGTGAGTTTCTATGCAGTGAAGCCATGTACTATCTGGGCGTGCCTACTACCCGGGCGCTGAGCCTAGTAGCCACCGGCGACGAAGTAGTGCGCGACATGTTCTACAACGGAAATGCCCGCCCCGAGCCCGGTGCCATTGTGGCCCGGGTAGCGCCTACCTTCGTGCGCTTCGGCAACTTCCAGATTCTGCTGGCCCTGGGTGAAATGGACAACCTGCGTGCCCTGGCCGACTACGTAATCCGCCATCAGTTCCCAGAGTTGGGCGAGCCATCCCCGGCCGTGTATGTGCGCTGGTTTGAAGAAGTATGCCGCCGCACGGCCGTTATGATTGCGCACTGGATGTCGGTGGGCTTCGTGCATGGCGTCATGAACACCGATAATATGTCGATTCTGGGGCTGACCATCGACTATGGCCCCTACGGCTGGCTGGAGCCCTACGACCCCGACTGGACGCCTAACACCACCGACTTCGGCGGCCGGCGCTACGCCTTTGGGCAGCAGCCGCGGGTAGCCTCTGGAATCTTATGCAGCTAGGCCAAGCCATTTCTCCCCTGGTCAACGACATTCAGGAGCTGAACCCCGCCCTGCAACTCTACGTGGATACGCTGGCTACTACCCGGCACGCCATGATGCTGCGCAAGCTCGGCCTCTCCGACAAGGCTACGGAGCAGGACCAGAAGCTGATTGAAGAGCTGGAGCAGGCCCTCACCGAGTCAGAAGTAGACATGACGCTGTTTTTCCGTCACTTGTCGCACGCGGCGCCGCGCCTGCTGGCGGAGGGTGGCTCGGAGGCGGAAACCTGGCGGGAGCTACTGGCGGCGGCGGCCTACTCCATGGCCCCCAATGAGGAGCAGAAGCTGGTAGAATGGCTACAGAGCTACCTACAGCGGCTGCGCCAGGAAACGGCTACCCCCGATGCCATTCGTGCGCTGATGCTGGCGGCCAATCCCAAGTACGTGCTGCGCAACTACTTGGCTCAGCAAGCTATTGAAGCAGCCGAAGCCGACGACCTCACGCTGCTGAACCGACTTATGACGGTGCTGAAAACGCCCTTTGCGGAGCAGCCCGAGCACGACGACCTGGCCGCCAAACGCCCCGATTGGGCCCGCGAAAAGCCAGGCTCGGCCACGCTCTCTTGCAGCTCGTAAGGGGCACTCCGGGAGCTGATTTGCCCAAACTTATCTAATTATGCGTCCTTTGCACGGGGTTTGCCCCGTTGCAATCTTTCCTTTTTTGCAGTCTATGGAGGCTAGTTCCCTTTCCCTCAGAACGGTACACGTAACGCGCTATATCACCCCGCTGCGCGAGGGCGGCTCCCTGCCAGCCCTGGTAGAGGCCGATGATGGGTTTCTGTACGTGGTAAAGTTCCGGGGGGCGGGGCAGGGCCCCAAGGCCCTCATTGCCGAGCTGATTGTGGGTGAGTTGGCCCGGGCGCTGGGGTTGCGACTGCCCGAATTAGTATTCATTGAGCTAGATGAGGCATTTGGTCGCACCGAGCCCGACGAAGAAATTCAGGACTTGCTGCGCGCTAGTACCGGGCTCAACCTGGCCCTGCACTACCTGTCCGGCGCCAGCACCTTCGACCCCCTGGTAACCACCGTGGAGCCCCACTTGGCCTCGCAGGTAGTGTGGCTCGATGCCCTGACCCTAAACGTAGACCGGACGGCCCGCAACACCAATATGCTGCTCTGGCATAAAGAGCTGTGGCTGATTGACCACGGCGCTGCTCTGTACGTGCACCACGCAGGCCCCAACTGGGCAGCCCCCAGCCGGCGCACCTTTGCTCAAATAAAAGACCACGTGCTTCTACCCCAAGCCAGCGAGCTAGCCACCGTGGATGCGGAAGCTCGTGCCCGCCTTACCCCCGAGGTGCTACGCGCCATTGTGGCCCTAGTGCCGGAGGAGTGGCTTACCGAGCCCGATGTACCCGCCCAGGAGCAGCGCGCGGCGTACGTGCAGTTCTTAGAAAACCGCTTGGCGGCATCAGAAACCTTTGTTCAGGAAGCAAATGATGCCCGACAAGCACTTGTTTGAGTACGCCGTTCTGCGGGTGGTGCCCCGCGTAGAACGCGAGGAGTTTATCAACGTTGGCGTCATCTTATACTGCAGTTCCCAGGGGTTTTTGCAGGTTCAGTTTGCCGTACCCGAAGACCGGCTGCGGGCCCTGGCCGGCCCCGAACTAGACCTGACGGATATAGCTGCCCGACTACGTTCCTTCGAGCGCATCTGCCGGGGACGTAAGGAAGGCGGCCCTATTGGGCAGTTGGCAGTGGCCTCACGGTTTCGCTGGCTTACGGCTACGCGCAGCACCGTAGTGCAAACGTCGCCGGTGCACCCGGGCTTGTGCCAGGACCCCGCCGCTACGTTAGCACGCTTATTCGACCAGTTGGTCAGCTAAGGGCAGGATATAAACGTAGCCGGTTTTGCCATCAGCGGCACGCCTAAGTACCACTACGTCGTGCCGTAATAATCAACCAATAAACAGGCTGTAGAAGTGCGGGATACCTAGTGTAGTAGGTGTCCCGCACCAAAATTCACGGGCGGTCAGGCGAAGTCCGTCGGCGTATTGCTACCAACTAGCTTTGGCTCAACCAAGGAGTAGGGATGCTCCGATGGGCTTGGCCTGACGATTTGTAGTAACTCTCGTATAGTCTAGGCCGTGTGTCGTTGGCTTGCGTATACAGAACACGAAGCGGGTGCTCCTTCGGGCAACCCAGCAGCTACACTGGCCAGATCTGCTTTATAATGAGTAGCTTTACCGTGTTCCAATACACAAGGGCGTTCTGCTCATACATTCGCTATACCAAGTAGCTCTCATTTGGTATAGCCCCGTGGTAGTAGCGCACTGCGGTTTTTGCTAGCACCGGTTTTGGTGCACCGTAGCGTACCGCTTGGCCGCCCTGGCCAGATGCACTCCCCATTTTCCCCATGTCTTCTTTCTATCAGCCATCAGCTGAACTGCTGCGGGCGTTGGGCTTTGCCCCGTACGCCTCACCGCCTGGACAAGTGCGCTTTAGCCGGGCTAGTGCTTGCGGGCAGGAAACCATTGTGCTGTATCACGACGCCGAGGTGTCGTTGCTAGAGGTTGTAAACGGTCAGATCCTTTACAGCTTTCAGGGACGGCTGGCCTCCGAAGCAGAATTTCGGGTATTGCTGCGCCAGGTAAACTGGGAAGCCAGCATCCCATCTCTTTAATCCTTTTTCATCTATACATCCATGACAGATGCCTACTTGCGAAGCCTTGGCTTTGCTGCTACCGATCAAACCCGAGGTGCGGGCCAGCCGCTTTTCAGCCATGCCTGGCGTTACCAGCACGAGTACCAGGCCGTAGATGGCGCGCAGCTATTCGTAGAGCATCCGCTGGGCATTGCCAACTGCCGCCTCAGCACCCTGCCCGCTCCATTCGACGCCCAGGACATATTTGCCACTACTTCCCTGCACGACCGCCCGGCCTTGGAAGCGGCCATTGAGTCCTTCTTCACGGCGCACGGAGCAAAGGCAGCCTCCATCCCGTGGTAGTGCCCTATACCTACCGGCCCTACCGCCGACAGCCCTAGCGGCCCGCTGCTAGGAGTAGGAACGCCAGACGTTCCTACTCCTAGTCAGGAGGTGAACTCTCATCCAAGGCAGCCTGCCCTAGATGAGTGGCATAAGAATGAGGTTTGAAGACCAGTAGATGGTAGTAACCCGCATATACTCCGGTCTTACTCGAAGATGATAGTCTTGTTGTGGTGCACGAATACCCGTTCGGAAAAAACCAGGCGCAGGGAGCGGGCCAGCACTATTTTCTCCACGTCGCGGCCGGCCTGGGCCATTTCTGCCGCACTATGCGTGTGATTGACGGGGATGACGCTTTGGGCAATAATGGGTCCTTGGTCTAGCTGTTCGTTGACGAAGTGCGCCGTAGCTCCAATGATTTTCACGCCCCGCTCGTAGGCTTGGGCGTAGGGGCTAGCCCCCACAAAGGCGGGCAAAAAGGAGTGATGAATATTAATGAGGCGGTTGGCGTAGGGCAGCACAAACTCGGGCGATAGAATGCGCATGTACTTGGCCAGCACTACAAACTCCGGGGCATACTGACCAATTATCTGCTGCACTTCAACTTCGTGGGCCTCACGAGTTTTGCCCTCGTGGCTCACGCAGTGAAAGGGAATGCCAAACTGCCGGGTCAAGTCGCCGAGCACCTCGTAGTTGCTTATCACGGCCAAGATGCGCGCATTCAGCTCCTGGAACGCATGGCGCACCAGCAGTTCGCTAAGGCAGTGGTGCTCCTTGGTAACCAAGAGCACAATGTTTTTGGGCCGGTTGTCGGAAAGGCGGATATCGGCCGCCGGCAGGGTAGTGCGCAGCTCCTGTAGCAAATCTTCGGCGGCTAGCTCACCGGCCAGCTCCGTGCGCATGAAAAAGTGGTTGTCGGCTCGCTCCACAAATTCGTCGTTGCGCAGAATGTTGAGGCCGTGACGAAACAAAACGCCGCTAATCTTATAAATCAGGCCCGGCTCGTCGGGGCAGCGGATGAGCAGAATGTGCGAAGAAGCAGGGGTAGTAGCAGGCACGATGCGCAAGGATAATAGTGCGAGAAAAAGCGAGGTAGCGTAGTTGCAAGCAAAGAGCCGCGCGCCACCACCGGGAAGAATACGCGGTAAGATCGGGGGCTGAGTTGGAAACTCCGCCGAACAGGACGTGTTATGTACTGGGGCCGGAAGACAGCCGAAGAGGTATCTTATCTGAGTCCCGCAAAACTGTTTTGCTCTTACCCTCGCATGCTTCGCTGGTCCGACGTCCTGAGATATGCCACCTACAGCAACCCCGAGCCGGTGCGGCGCGTGGAGCAAACCGAAGAAACCTGGGCGCAGCAGCTGACGCCCGCGCAGTTTCAGGTGCTGCGCCAGAAAGCAACGGAGTCGCCCTACCGCAATGCGTATTGCCGCTCCTACGAGCCCGGGGCCTATGTGTGCGCCGGCTGTGCTAGTCCCCTGTTCGATTCGAGCACGAAGTACCACGCCATATCTGGCTGGCCTAGCTTCACCCAGCCCCAAACCAAGAGTGCCATCCGCTACACCTTCGACGAAAGCCACCACATGCGGCGCGTAGAAGTGAGTTGTAATGTGTGCGGCGGCCACCTGGGCCACGTCTTCCCCGATGGCCCCGAGCCCAGCGGCCTACGGTACTGCATCAACTCTGAGAGCATGCGGCGGATAGCAGCTCAACACTCAGAACCGCTGTCCGCCGCCTCTCACTAATATGGGTTGCTTAGCGCGTCTTCCGCTGCCATGCTACCAGCCCCGCCGCCGCTAGGCCCGCGGCCAAAGCCGCACCTATCCACTGGCCATTGCGCGGGGTAGTGGGCTTGCGCCAGCCCCCCGAAATGCCAGTGCCGTGCGGTACGGGGTGAGGCGTGAAAAGGCTGTTTTCCGAAACGGGAGCCGTTTCTGCCTGCTGAAAATACGTGTCGAACAGGCGACGCTCCATGCGGTTTACCACGCTTGGGGCAAACGTGTAGGACCAGCGCAGCAGCGTAGCGGGCCAGCCTACCATAGTGGTTGGGCGCGGGCGTTGCGCCACCGCCAAAATGGTATCGGCCACCTTTTGGGCCGGAAAAACGGGCGGCGCGGGCTTCACTACGCGGCCCGTGTAGTTGGCGCCGTGCTGAAAACCGGGTGTATCGATGTAGGCCGGGTGTACGTCGCACACGTGAATGTGGGGCGCTTTGCTTAGCTCGGCGCGCAGAGTATCCATGAGGCCGCGCAAGCCATACTTGCTGGCGCTGTAGGAAGCCGTGTAAGGCTCCGGCACCCAGCTACCCAAGGATATGACGTTGATGAGGATGCCCCGACCTTGGCGGCGGAAGTGGGGTAGCACGGCGTGCGCCCCGTAGAGGTAGCCCAGCAAATTAAGCCGCAGTACCTGCTCGTGGGCGACCAGCGGCACTTCCTCGAAACGGCCAATAGCTCCGCTACCGGCGTTGTTCACCCATACCGCAATACGGCCGTTGCCCGCCGCCAGGGCCCTTTCGGCTAAGCGTTGCACGGCCGTTGCGTCCGTCACGTCGGTAGGTACGGCGTGGGCGCGGGCTCCTAGCCGCTCACACTCAGCAGCTACCTCGGCCAGTACTTCGGCGCGGCGGGCCGCTAGCACTAGGGTAGCACCCTGCCGGGCAAAGGTGAGGGCTGTGGCGCGGCCAATACCACTGGACGCCCCCGTAATAACCACGGTAGCTCCGTGAAGAGAGTTAGCTTTCATAGGAAGAGTAGTCAAGAGGTCGTGTAGAAAAAGAGTAGCAGGGCCGCGTCTGGTGCACGCACGCCGGAATGCAGCCTGGGAGCAACTCATCCACCACCTACAGCTCTAGTGTACGCCTTAGTGCTGTTTGTGCTAGCGCTACGGTTGTGAAGGGGTGAGAGTATACGGAAACAGGCCCCCCGCATGGAGAGCCTGTTGGTATGATATAGCAGTAGAAGCCGCCATCCCGGTAGGGAGCTGCAACTCAGACTAGGGTGTTTAGCTGCCTTTAGGCATGCCGCCGGTCACTTCCAGCAAGCTGCCGGTAGAGTAGCTGCCGTCTTGCGAGGCGAAGTACACGTAGGCAGGGGCCAATTCTTCGGGCTGGCCGGGGCGGCCCAACATCGTAGAATCGCCGAATTTCTTGAGGTCTTCTTCCAGCATAGTGCCCGGGATGAGGGGCGTCCAAATGGGGCCAGGCAGTACGGCATTTACCCGAATCTTCTTCTCGCCCAAGTAAGCGGCTAGGCTCTTGGTGAAGGTGTGGATGGCGCCCTTGGTGCAGGCGTAGTCAATCTGGTGCGGGTTGCCAACCAGGCCGGCAATGCTACCAGTGTTGATGATGGCGTCGCCCTCCTTCAGGAAAGGAATGGCTGCCTGGGCCATAAACAAGTAGCCTTTGATGTTGGTGTCGAATGTGCGGTGGATATTCTCCTCGGGCACCGTTTCAAAGTTCTCGTAGCCCATCTGGTAAGCTGCATTATTTACCAGGATGTTGAAGCCGCCTAGTTCGGTATGCGTGCGGCGCACTGCCTCGCGGCATTCCGTGGCCGAGCGCACATCACACTGGATAGCCAAAAACTTACGGCCCTGGGCCTCTACGGCCTGGCCCACTACGGCAGCATCTTCGGCGTTGGTGTGGTAAATAACCGCCACGTCGGCACCTTCCATGGCAAAGGCTAAGGCCACGGCCCGCCCAATGCCAGAGTCGCCGCCCGTGATGAGGGCTACCTTACCCTTGAGTTTGCCCGCCGGCTGGTAGCTCGACATATCCCAGTCGGGCTGCTCCTTCATTTGCTGTTCGCTGGTGGGGTAGGCGGTAGGCTTAGGGTTGATTTCGCTATTGGTGGGGCGTGGTTCGTTCTGTTCCGTGTTCATATCTAGCAGGTTTGTATGAGTAGAGATACGCAAGCAAAGCCCTAAAGTCAGGGAAGCACAAAAAACTGTTACCCCCAAGCAGAGGCGAATTACACTAGCTCAACCAGTGCAGGGCGTGCACTACTCCCAGTTGTGTAGCAGGCGCCGCACAAGAATGATTTGGCCAGTATGATAGGCCGTGTGGTCACCAATGAGCAAGGCTTCGCGCAGAAGGGTTTGACCGGTGCCGTGGGGTAGGGGCGCCAGCAACTCTTGGTTGGGGTCGTGGAGTAGCGCCACAAACCGGTCCCGGTCGGCTGCTATCTGGGCAAGTGTAGAGTGCCACGCAGCTTCATTCACTGCGGTTTCGGGGGCGGGCCAATAGCCGGCCGGCCATGCGGGCGAATGGTGCTCGGCGCTGATGCAAAACTCAACAATGTCCCACTGGGCAATGCGGATGTGCTCGGCCAACTGCCATACGGTGTAGGGCAACTCCGGCACCCGCTTATTCACCAGCGCCACGGGAATGTTGGCGCAGGCATCGGTAAACGTTACGTGGGCATTGCCCTGGGTCAGGAGGGCAACTAGCTCTTTCACAATACCTTCTCGGATGTTCTGGTCCATAGGAAGAAATGGGGTTGACGGAAGCAGGGTGCCATGTACCTATGCCTGCCTTTCTGCAAGCTATACGGGCCCACCCACAAAAGGAGCGTGCCGCACTCTGGTAGGAGAAGGAGCCAATGCCCCAACGT
The DNA here is from genome assembly GCF_000961955.2 of Hymenobacter sp. AT01-02. Taxonomy (NCBI): domain Bacteria; kingdom Pseudomonadati; phylum Bacteroidota; class Cytophagia; order Cytophagales; family Hymenobacteraceae; genus Hymenobacter; species Hymenobacter sp. AT01-02. The sequence continues at coordinate 12,962 of NZ_JZIR02000045.1, read as the reverse complement.
CTTTGGCAAGGCCGCGTACACAAGGGCAGCCAGCATGCCGCAGAAGGGGCTTACGTACCCGGGCTTGGTTTATAGAAAATCACCACGTTACATACGCATATGAAAAAGTCGACAACGGCCTGGGTTGGTGGGCTAACGGCCGCCGCTGCGGCCTTCCTGTTCTGGAAAAATAAAGGCCAAACGGCCCCAACGCCCAGCAACGACCTTGAGGCTCAACTGAAAGTGCCTAAGCCCGCGCGTGCTACCACCGCCACCCGGCCCTTAGAGGACTTCCGTACGCCAACCCCCGAAAACGGACACGTGCGCGACGTGGTAGCCTCCAACCCACCGCCCGATGATGCGGGTAGCAACTTCAGCGTGCAAGGCGACGTCCACAAGCCCGGTCTCACGGAAAACAACGCTAAATAAGTAGGCTAATGCCACAAAAAGCCCTGGCTAACGCTGGGGTTTTTTGTGCTCCTTCGTATCGGCCGGGGCTGAGATAGTTGGTAGCGCCGCAACTCAGCGGAGCCCCATTAGGAGGCGGTTGTTTGCCTAGGCTGCCTCGTTTTCTACTTCTGATGCCGTTGCGTACAGGTAGAGCACCCAGGTAACCGGACTCAGGTGGCAGAACGCAGGTGAGTACCATGCTGCTGCGTACGTTGGGTACGGCTGAGGTAGTTCGTTTGAGTAGGTAGGGCCGAAGTGAGAAATTAACTAACCAAAACTACCAGGGCGCGTTTTAGAGAATATGCAAGAAGAAACCAAACTCAGCCGCCGCCAGGTAATCAATGGCCTAGGAGCCAGCCTCGCCGTTGCTGCCGTTAGCCCTATAGTACCCGCCGAAGCTGCGGGTAATGCCGCTACCGCGGCCCCCGAACCCCTGAGAGACCCTACTACTGCCTACCCCAAGCCTCCATTCAAAAGCCAGACCCAGCCCTGGCCGGGACTGGCCTCCAAGATGGAGCCTGTACCCGACCACGGCGAGAAAAGCTATAAAGGCTCGGGCCGCCTGAAAGGCCGCAAAGCCTCATTACAGGTGGCGACTCCGGCATGGGCCGCGCCGCCGCCATTGCCTACGCCCGCGAAGGTGCCGATGTAGCCATCAACTACTTGCCCGCCGAAGAGGCCGACGCCAAAGAGGTAATTGCTCTGATTAAGGCCGCTGGCCAGAAAGGCGTAGCCATTCCCGGCGACCTGCGTGATGAGGCTTTTTGCAAGCGCATGGTGGAGGAAGCTGTCCGCCAGCTAGGAGGCCTGGACATCCTGGTGAACAACGCGGCGCGGCAGCAGCAGCGCCAGTCTATCCTGGAGCTGACCACTGAGGACTTCGACGCGACGATGAAAACCAACATCTACGCGCCTTTCTGGACCATTAAGGCGGCGTTGCCCCACCTCAAGCCCGGTTCTGCCATCATTGGCACTACCTCTGAGCAGGCCACGGACCCTTCCGAAAACCTCTACGACTACGCCCAAACTAAGGCGGCTACTACCAATTACGTTCGTTCCCTAGCCAAGCAGCTGGCCCCCAAGGGTATTCGCGTGAACGGTGTAGCTCCCGGCCCCATCTGGACGCCCCTGCAGGTAAGTGGTGGTGCTACTCAGGAGAAGCTAGTAAAGTTTGGTGGCGATACGCCTATGAAGCGGCCCGGTCAGCCAGTAGAGCTAGCCTCTATTTACGTGCAGCTCGCCGACCCCATGGCAAGCTACGCTACCGGGCAGGTGTACGGTGCCTCCGGTGGTGCCGGTATGCCATAAACGTGCTACTGCCACCGCAGTACCTACTAGAAATGCAAAACGCCCCGGTAGTTACCGGGGCGTTTTTTGTGTAGCACTGTTGGCGAGGTAGATTAAGAAGGTAACTGGCCCCCGGACCTAAGCCTGGATACCCGTGGGCTTACCGTCGATGCTGTGGGCGTTGCGGTTGTGCCAGTACTGCGCTACCTGCTCGGGGCCGCGCTGTTCCATGTAGTCGTTCAGCTCGTCGCGCTCGGCCTGGTACTCGAAGAAGGGCACGGCCATGCCGCAGGAGGTTTGCACCAGGTCTACCGCTACCACCACTATCTGCCGGGAGCCGGGCAGGTGCGGGAACAGGGGCAGCAGCTCGGCCCACTCCGCGTCGCGGGGGTGGTACATGGTGGCGGTGCCGTAAAGGCGCAGGATGTTGGGCTTGCCCTCGAAGGCGCACCACATCAGGGTAATGCGGTTTACCTCCAGCAGGTGGGCGGCGGTTTCGTTGCCGCTGCCGGTCAGGTTCAGCCAGGCCACGCGATTGGCATCTAGCACGCGCAAGGTATCCTGGCCCTTGGGCGAGATATTAACGCGCCCATCCGCGGCAGCCGTGCCTACGAAGAATATGTGCTGCTGCTCGATAAAGTCCTGGTTATCAGCGCTGATAGCGGAGTATTGCTTACCCATACGGGAAGGAATTTAGCTGGATAGCAAGGTAGGGGTGTTGGGAGTTCGAGGCTGTACTTTCACCTTTAAAGTTAAAAAATATTCACAGCTATTTTTTTTAGCAAAATGCTCTTATATTTAGCGCGGCTCAAAGAAAGCTTTGGGTATGTCTCACAAACTATCGTCGAAATTTATGCCGCAGAATTACCAAGTATTAGCAGAAAACATCAAGTCAAGGATAAATCCTGACCATATAGCACTACAAAGGAGCTTTTCTGCAGAGCTAGCTACTATATCGTATAGCGATGTGCTTGTGTATGTAAGGTTGGCAATGAAAGGTGTAGATGAAGATTACACAAGAAGAACTAAAGATGCTGGTGAAAGAGTCAAAGATCATCTACGTGCTTCATTAACAAATGTAATTTTCAGATATCAGGGCTCAGTAATGACCAATACTCATATAAGGGCGCATAGTGATATCGACCTTTTAACTATAACAAATAAATTTTACACATATGATGCATATTCAGCTAAGAAGATGCTTAATGAGCAAGCTAATTCACTAACATATAGTCAGCGGCAGAAGCTAACTAATGAAGTGAACGTTACAGGATATAGTGGTTCTTTGTTAGATGATTTAAGGTCACTTCGTCTTGACTGCGAGAATATACTTTCCAGTAAATACAGTGTATGTGATATTGAACATGCCAAAGCAATAAAAATAACTAATCTCAGCTTAGGCCGTGATGTAGATATTGTCATAGCTAATCACTACGATGACGTTGTTTCAATAATAAATGACAAAGGTGATTATAGGGGTATTCAAGTTTATAATAAAGAAACCCATTCTCGTGGGGATGTCGATTACCCATTTATGAGTATTGAGAAAATCAATGCTAGAGGAATTGAAACAGTAGGTCGTATTAAAAAGATGATACGCTTTTTGAAAAACGTAAAAGCAAAATCAAATAGCGATATCAGATTGAGTAGTTTTGATTTTAACGCAATTTGCTATGATATAAATGTTGATAAATATAAGTATTTAAGTTTTTACGAGCTTGTTCCAGTTTTGTATCAGCAGATAAAAAGTCTATGTGATAACCAATGGCATTCCGACTCTTTGATGTCAGTTGATGGCCGTGAAGCAATTTTCAAAGGTCATCCAGACAAGCTTCGTCATTTGCGCCTTATTCTAAATGAAGTTACAAGTATTTATTCTGATATGATCGATGCAAGGATTTTTGGTAAGACTTTAGTGCAAATGATTTAAACAACAGAATAATGGAATCAAAAAACAAAAAAAGAGTTTTTATCGGCTCTTCTTCTGAAGAACTCACGCTTGCAGGAATTGCCAAGACTATTTTAGAGAAGGATTTTGATGTGACAATATGGAACGATAACATATGGGATACTGCCATATTTAAAATAAACCAAAATTTCCTGTCTGACCTTATGAAGGCTTCTCTTCAATATGACTTTGGGATTTTGCTTGGAACTACTGATGATAAGGTAGTGTATCGGGATAAGGAGGTACTGCAGCCTCGTGATAATGTTTTATTTGAATTAGGTCTATTTACAGGGCGCTTAGGGTTATCTAAATGCGCTTTCGTTATTGAAAAGGAGCTTAAAGTTCTTTCTGATTTGAATGGTATCTCTTTAGCTAGATTTGAAAAAGGAGATATCAAAGGGTTTGCTGGTGCAGTTGAACAAGTAAGAGACTTATTCTTAGCCAGTAGAGATACTGAGGTGAACTTTTTCCCTTCAGCAACTTTAGCTTCTGTGTATTTTGAAAGCTTGGTTGTTCCGATATGTAAGTATGTTATAGAAAATGATGGGTTTGATTTAGGAGAAGTTAAACATAAAAAATGTGTTCTTAATATAATTATTCCTGAGAAGATAAGTTTAGACGTGAATATTCAATTTGAAAAAATGAAACGTGGTATCGAAATGGAGAATGTTTCTTTTAAATACGCAGGTAGGCCAAGGTTTATAAGTATAGAGACAAAGATAAAAGATGGTGTACTTGAGTTTGTGGATTTCCCAACTATACTAGCTGGGATTAATCATGCAATACAAAACTTAATGCCAACTGATTTCAATGCTATGAGTCCAGATTACGAGCTAATATTAGATAGGGAGCTCAAACGCTTTATCACCACTCTGAAAACCCTCCTTCTCCGTCATGGGTTTGATGAAATGGTGTGTATAAAAAGGAGTATGGTAGCGTAGTAATACATAAACAGAAAGCGGTTAGGTTATTAACCTAACCGCTTTCTGTTTATGTATTATCCTCTTTTCAACACTTCTCGAATACCGCTTAACCCGCCGGCAATGCTTTCCAGCTTATCCAGCATCTGTAGGAGTTGGCCGGCGCCGGAGTTGCGGAGGTTGTCGCGGAAGGTAGCTTTGATTTCCTGCCAGCGGGTTTCCTCGGTGGGGGTGAGCCAGCCTAGCAGCTCGCGCAACTTGAGCAGGTTGGCTTCGGTGGCGCTGGTCAGGGTTTGGGCTTCGCTTTCGTAGTGGGCGGCCAGCAGGTCGGTTATTTCCTGGTCGTTCATCACGGGGCGTACTTTCTCGGCCAGCTTGTTCATGTTGCGGTAGGAGCCCTGCAGCTTGAACGGCGGCTCGGTGCGGTAGGCGTCGGCCTGGGCGGCGCTGGCAATGTAGGCGGCATTCACGCGGGCCACCACGTCGCGCAGGCGCAGCAGCTTCTGCAGCACCGCCACGTACTCGTTCAGCTCCTCGGGCGAGTGGTTGCCCTCGAAGCTCAGGCCGTCTTGCTGGCCGGTTTCGGCGAGGCGGATGAGGGCGGGCACGTCCTGGGGGCTTTGGGTGGCGAGGCGGCCCAGGGCGGCGTTGCTGGTGAGGGCGTTTTCGAGGTAGGAGAGGCGGAAGGCTTCCTCGGAGCCGGTGCTCAGGATGTCGCCGAGGTTGTAGATGTCGGCGCGGTTGGCCAGCATGTCGGGCAGCTGAAACACGTCGCCGCTTTCGGTGTAGGGGTTGCCGGCCATCACCACCGCCACCTTGCGGCCGCGGAAGTCGTAGGTGCGGGCGCGGCCCTCGTACACGCCCTCAATCTTGCGCTGGGCGTCGCAGAGCGAGATAAACTTCTGCAGAAACTCGGGGTTGCAGTGCTGGATGTCGTCCACGTAAATCATCACGTTGTCGCCCATCTCGAAGGCCAGGTTCAGCTTCTCCAACTCCTGCCGCGCCCCGGCGTTGGGGGCCTGGGCGGGGTCGACGCTGGTGACGGCGTGCCCGATGGCCGGCCCGTTGATTTTCATGAAGATGAGGCCCAGGCGGTTGGCCACGTACTCCATGAGCGTAGTTTTGCCGTAGCCGGGCGGCGAGATGAGCAGGAGCAGGCCCATGAGGTCGGTGCGCTTGCCCTCGCCCGCCGTCCCGATCTGCTTGGCCAGGTTAGCCCCAATCAGCGGTAGATATACTTTGTCAATCAGTTGGTTGCGCACGAACGAGGTGAGCACCCGCGGGCGGAAATCTTCCAAGCGCATATCCTGGGCGGCCCGCACCAGCAGCTGCTTCTTCAGCTCCTGAAACTGCTCGAACTGCGGCACCAGCACCCGGTCGTAGTGCAGCAGCCGGCGCCGGAAGTCGGGGAAGTTGAGGTGGTAGCTGGGGGTAGGGGCCTTCGGGTCTTGGGGGCTTGGATTTTCCGGCGTGACGATGCGCGGGTGGCTGCCCTGGAAGCCGGTGAGGGTTTCGCGCAATGGCGTGTGCACCACCCGCGCCGAATCATACGTGCCAGTGAGCAGGAGCACCGCGCACTCGTTGCAGAAATCGGAGAGGGTAGCGGCGGCCGGGGCCTGGCGTAGGTAGGCCTGCAGCCACTGCCGAATCAGGGGCAGCTGGGCGGCGGGCTGGTCTTGCAGGCTCGTTACGGACTGCTGGAACAGCTCCGTGGCCTGGCGCTCCTGCAGCTGCTTCTGGAACTGCTGGTACAGCTCGGCGGCTTCGGCGGCAATGATGAAGGTGCCGGTGTGGGTCAGCTCGTGGAAGAGGTAGTCGCCGGCTTCCGCTACCTGGCCTAGGGTGAAGAGGCCGGTTTGCTGGGCGAAGGTTTCCACGGCGGCTTGCAGCTCAGTTTTCAGCTCATCGAACTCCTGCGAATCGGGGAACACCTGGAGCAGCACCCCAATGCCCTGGAGCTGCCGCTCCCAGTGGGCGCGCTGGTCGGGGTCGGCGAATCGCAGCCAGTAGAGGGCCGCGGCGGCGCGGGTGTCGGCGGGGTAGCGGAGCAGGTCGGCGGTGCGGGTGAGGCGCACCAGGGCCGTGAGCAGCAAGGCCGCGTCGTGGTCGTGCACGCCTTTGAGGTAGCCTTCCTGGTAGCGCGCGGCCATAAACTGCTGCACGTAGGCCAGTAGCTCGGCGGCGCTGAGGTGGCCTAGCTCCGTTACGGACAGCACAGCGGGGCGGCCCGCTTCCGCGTCGGCGGGCGTGGGGTGCTGGGCGGCCTGCAAAATGCGCCAGGCCAGGAACTCGGCCCGGTACACGTCCTGGTTTTCCGACACCACGGTTTGCTCCCAGACTGGCCTAGCAGCCAGCAGGGCGGGGTCGTTGATTTTCTGGAAGAAGTTGGTGCCGGTGAGGTGGTAGTGCAGGGCGTCGTCGCGCAGCACCACGGTCAGCTCCAGGGGCTGGGTATTCACGGTGAAGGCGTGGGGGCCGAACTTGAGAGTCTGGCCGCCATCGGCGAACAGGTCGGCCCGGTCGCGGAGCTGGCGCACGGCGTCCTCGCGCAGGGTTTTCAGGCGGCTCAGCACGTCGTCGGCCTTCACCGAATCGCCGAGGCCTAGCAGCTCCTGGGCGGTCTGGCGCACCTTCTCCACCATCACATCGGCGGCAAAGTACCCGTTGATGTCCGCTACTGATTCCAGGCGGGTAAGGCGGCTCTGCACTGCTTTCAGCAGTCGTTCGGCGCTTTGCAGCAGGGCTGTGGCGCGCTGGTTGCGGGCCGCCACCAGGGCCGTTTTCTTCGATTCGAAGGCTTCTACTACCTGCTCGCGCCGGGTGGTGAGCTGCTCAATGAACTGGTCGAAGTCGGGGAACTTGCCTTCCAACTCTTCCAGCTGCACCATGAGCTTGGTTTGGTACTCGTCGCACTTGGCGGGCGTGTCGGCCAGGTCGAGGTAGTTGGTGAGGGCCTGTTCCAGCAGCTTGAGCTGAGCGGTGAATTCGGCCTGGGCCTCGGTGCCGGCCAAGGCCTGCCGCCGCCGCTTCAGCGCCGCCCGAATCTGGTTGAAGCGGGCGTACACCGTCGAGATGTTGTCGATGATGGCCGTGGTCTGGGTTGGGTCGGGAATGGGCAGGTTGCTCACTACCTCAATCAGCAGCTCCAGCTCCTGGGCTACGGCGGTGGTTTCCTGCTCGCGCTGGTCGGCCTCCACGGTTTTCTGCACCTGCTCCACGCCGTCGGCAATGGCCTGCACCCGCTGGGCGTAGGGGGCTAGGGCATCGGGCTTGAGCAGGAAGTCCACGGTTTGCAGGGCCACTTCCTTGCTCAGCTCCTCTAGGCCAGTGGCGTGCTGTTCCACGGCTGGCAGCTCCACGTAGCGCAGTTCCTTCAGGGAAATTACCTCGCCCCGCACCCCGCGCAGCTCGCCCAGCAGCTGCACAAACTCCGTGACGGTATCGGGCGCCGAGCGGCGGATGCGGCCCACTAGCTCGTCGGCTTTCTGAAAAACGGTTTGGGTTTGCTGAGCGGTGTTTTTGCGGATGCTCTGCACCTTCTCAAATTCCTCCACAGCGGCCGTGGCCGTCTGCCGGATTTCGCCTAGGGGCTCGGCTAGGGCCTGGGCGGCGGGCTCGCGCAGCCAGTGGTAGCGTCGGTGAGGCTAGTTGTCTGGCGAATCAGGTCGAGGTAGAGGCCAGCGTAGGAATCGTCCTTGCTGGTCAGCGTCAGGACCTCCTGCACCTCACTCATGGCCCGCACAATCTCCTTGTTGCCCAGCTTGTAGAGGTAGGAATCCGAGGTAACCGGCAACTCAAAATTTGGGGCCGTGTAGGGCGTCTGCCAGATCTGCACGGCGTGGTGCTTCTTGGGCTCGTCATCGGCCCGGAAGTAGCACAGCTCCCCATTCTCAAACAGGGCATAGCGTGGCACACAATGGGGTTGTCGACGCGCTGGGCAATGCGGTTGTAGCTCAGCAGCAAGTAAGTGCCCTGGTCCTTGTTATAGAATACGTACAGGAAATCCTCCCCGTTCGGCGACACCACCCGCTTCTCAAACAGCATCTCCCGCAGCCCATTGTCAAAGAGCTTGTTGTCGCCGGTTTGCAGGTAGAAGCCGTGCGGGAAAATTAGGCCCTGTCCGTCGGGCAGCAGCACGCAGGCATCGGCCAAGGCATCGAGGCGCTGGGCAGTTTTGAGCTTGTGGTTGAAGATGAAGTAACGGTACTGCTGCTCCTGGTAGGGCCGGATCTTGAGCAGAATCAGGTTGCCCACCACCGCGTAGTAGATTTCCGAGTCATCAAGCGTCTGGTCTTTATTATCGACCGGCTCGCTCAGAATACCCTGCCCGGTGCTGGTGTTGTCCTCAACTTTTATGGTCAGGTCGCCACCAATAGTCTCCACAAACACCTTGTCCTCGATGCTGATGTGGGGGTGCTTGCCGCCGCGCTGCATGTCGCGGGTGGCGCGCTTCCACTGGAACTCGTGCTGGGGCGGGAAGGTGTACTCGTGGTCGGAGCGGTTGTCGAGGTAGGTGAGCATGTCGCCCTGCATGAGCCACTTGAACGTCTTCACATCCGAGGCGCTCTTGCCCACCCGAAACACCATGAACAGGTGCACGCCAATGACGGCAAACTTCACGAACTGGGTGTTCTTGTAGTAGCGGTACAGGTTGCGGAACTCCTCCAGAAACTGCGGGTTCTGCAGCAGCTCCAGTCCCAGCGGCCGGAAGTCGTGCTCGGCGTACTCGTACACCCCAAACACGTCGGCCAAGTCCGGCTCCGCCTTCAGCCCCAGCACCACGTTATACCCGAAGATGAACCGCTGCCCCACCGGCACCATGTCCCAAGGCACGCAGTTGTTTTCCGTAGTAATGCGGCCGGTGCCTAGTAGGCGAGTGTCTACCGCCCCAAATACCTGCTTGCGCTCCGCGTTCAGCTTATCTAAGCGCTGGCGCAAGTCATTACTGCTCTTGAGCAGGCGGTTGCGCAGGATTTCGTAGGTGCCGGTTTCGAGTTGGGTAGCGGCGGTTTGTTCCATTGGGTAAGCGAAGGCCGGAAGGGGTTAGTGAAATAGCTAATTGAATTTGATAGAGACTATTCGATAAGCTCATAGGAGACAAAGTCCGGGAAAATGGCTGCGGCAAAGCCGATGAAGGAAAAGATGGCACTGAAACAACTGTCGGCAATGGCTTTCTGCACCGCGTCCCGGATAGTTTGTTGAGCCAGGTCTTTGACGATGAACATATCCGAAGCCCAGAAGTAAAAGCCGTCTTTGGCTAGCAATTGAGCAACGTTTGCTACAGTAAAGGCTGTGCCTACATAGACTCGGCCATCTTCACAGAGGACGTAAACATCTAGGTTATGGTCTGTGATGCTTGGGTTACCATCATAGCCAGGTAAGTCGGCGAAATCGTCTTCAGTAGGGATGTAATAACCACCCGGAAAAACCAGCTTGAAGTTCATTGTTGAAGCTATTGGGTTCCAGCCTCCGAGTGCTAGAGACTAGTTTCCCTCCTCAGATGAGGAGGGGCTAGGGGTGGTTGCTGGTGGTAGAACGGTAGCTTGAAAAGCAGCTTCAATGGCCGCCAATACACTTTCTATATGTTGCGCTATTAGCTTATTCTCAAACCGTAACACTTTCAGCCCTAGGCTGCCCAAGTAAGCATCCCGCTCCGTATCCTGTGCCTCGCCGCTAGCCGTGAAATGCCCGGCACCATCAAGCTCCACCACCAGCTTTTCAGCCGGACAGTAGAAGTCTACTATGTAGGGTCCGATACCATGCTGGCGGCGGAACTTGCGACCGGCTAGCTGGCTACGCTGGAGAGCTTTCCAAAGTAGGGCTTCGGCAGGAGTGAGGTTGCTGCGAAGTGTCCGGCGGGTAGCTTTTTGATAGCCTAGGTTATGAATGTGATTTGTATCGGGCATAGCTATAGAAGTCTAGAGGCTAGTTCCCCTCCTTAGATAAGGAGGGGCTAGGGGTGGTTGACCAATCGTTGAACGGCAACTAGTTTTAGTTTCTAGCTCTAGTTTTTCAACCACCCCCAACCCCTCCTCATCTGAGGAGGGAAGCTAGATTTTAGTTTTAGTTTCTAGCAGGGGTAGTCACTCCTTACTTCAACTCCAGCATCTTCACCGGCTTGTCCCCAATACCCAGCGCGGTGGCGGTGCCGGCCAGTTGCGTAATCGTGGCGCGGGTGGCGTCGTCACCGGCCTGGTTCATCATCTTCAGCAGCAGGGCCGAGACGCTGAGGTTTTTCAGGTCGTCGGAGCTCAGGCCGAACTGGTCCACGAAGCGGCGGAGGTTGGTTTTGAAGTCGCCACCGCCGTCGAGGGAGAAGAAGGCGTCTTTCACAGTGCCCAGCACTTCGGAGTTGTGCACGGCGCGGTCAATCATCTTACCCTTGGTGATAGAGCCAATGATTTGGTCGAAGAACATGGTTTCGCCACCCACAATGTCGATTTTGGCGGCCTTGAGGGCCTCGCCGATAACGTCGGCCTGGCTGGCGGCAATGTCTTTCTGAATGTTGATCTGGGCCAGCTCCACCGACTTCTCCTTGTCCAAGCGCAGCTTGAACTCCTCGTGGTCTTTGCCCACGCCGTCGAGCTTCTTCATAGCGTCGGCCTTAGCTTCGATGCCCTTGGCTTCCACCGCAAACTTCTGCTCCGATACGGCGGCTTCGGCCAGGCCTTTCTTCTGGTCGGCATCGGCTTTGGCCTGAATAATGTCGGCGTCGGCGAGGCCTTTTTCGCGGTTCACTTTGGCGGCTGCCAGGCCTAGCTTCTCGTCGGCTTCGGCCTGGGCACCGGCTTTGGCCTGAATGGCCTGGGCTTCAGCGGCGGCAGTGAGTTGGAGCACCGTGGCCTGGGTTTCGCCTTCTTTCTGGCGGGCGGTGGCTTTGGCCTGCATCACTTGGGCTTCGGCCAGGCCTACAGCGGCGGCTTTGCTGGCTTCGGCTTCAGCAGGGTACGGATGGCCTGAGCCTTAAACTCAGCGGAAGCTTTTTCAGCTTCGGCGTCAATGAGGACCTGCTTGGCGCGGAACTCAGCCGCCTGCCTTTCCATATCGGCATTGCCCACGAGAGCTACGGTAGCAGCTTCGGCTTGCTGCTTGGCCGCGGTAAGGGCTATTAGCTTTTCGCGGTCGGCCTGGGCCTGGGCGCGGGTGTCTTTGATTTTCTCCTCTTCCTGCACGGTGGCCTTCTCCACTGTAATTCGCTCTCGAATGATGGTCTGGATGTTCTTTTTCTCTTCTTCCAGGGCCTTTTCCTTCTCGATCTGGGCCAGGGCCACAATCCGCTCCCGCTCGTTGGCTTCGAGGGCTTTGGCTTGGGCTACGCGCTCCGTTTCCACGGCGTCGGTGCGCTGCTTATTGCGCTCGGCTACCAACACCTGCCGGTCGCGGTTCTGCTCAGCAATGCGGACTTCCTCTTCCGTAGCAATGCGGGCTTTCTCGCCTTTTAAGCGTTCCTCCTGCAACACTTTTTCCGTTTCGGCCAGCTCACGAGCCTTAATGTTGGCTACTTCGCGCTTCTGCTTTTCCTGATTCTCAATCAGCTGTTTCTCAAGCTGTAGGATGGTTTCCTGAGCCTCTACGTCCTGCTTTTTAATGGTTTTCTGCTGCTCCCGCTGAATGGAGTTGGCTTGAATCTTCTGCTCCGAAGTCAGGGCAATAATCTTCTTAATACCCTCCGCGTCCAGAATATTATCTTGGTTTAGGGCCGTGAGCGGGGTTTGCTCCAAGTAGTCGATGGCGCAGTCGTCGAGCACGTAGCCGTTGAGGTCGGTGCCGATGATGGTCAGGATTTGCTGCTTGAACTGCTCCCGGGAGTTGTACAACTCAATGAAGTCGAAATGCTTGCCTACCGTCTTCAAGGCTTCCGAAAACTTGGCGTCGAAGAGGCTTTCCAGGGCCTGAGGGTCGGAGGCGCGGTGGGCACCAATACTCTGAGCTACGTTTACCACGTCCTGGCTCGTCTTATTTACCCGCACGAAGAAGTTCACCTTCACGTCGGCGCGCATGTTGTCTTTGCACACCAGCCCCTCGGAGCCAGCGCGGGAAATGACGATGGTTTTCAGCTTGATGTCCATTACCTCCAGCTTGTGGAGAACGGGCACCACGAAAATGCCGCTAAACGATACCTGCGTGTCGCCTAGGCCGGTGCGCACAAGGGCTTCGCCCTGCACGGCCTTCTGATACATGCGCGCCACAAGGGCAATAAAACCCAATACAAGGACAGCGACGATGACAATCACCGCCAGGGAAAGTTGTTCCAACATGGATGTAGGAGGTAGGAGTAGGGAATAGATACAGTGATTGAGAGCAGCCAGTTAAGACGGGCGGACGCTAGGGCAAAAGGTACTAGAAGAGGGAAACGGAGGGCATCAGGCCCTAAAGTG